>SCQT01000260.1 GCA_004322015.1 Chitinophagaceae bacterium | reverse complement strand
GTGCTTGTCTTTCGGAATTTTTAAAATAAGCACCAAATGACAAAAGACAAATTTCAAATAAATACCAATTCCGAATATTCGGAACAAAATTCAAAAATCAAAACGGGTACTGCTTCAAATAGGTTTGGATCATTGAAAATTAAAATTTGGGATTTATTTGTTTTTTGGTGCTTGTCTTTTGATGCTTGTTTTTTGATGCTTGTTTTTTGGAATTTTCAATGTTTCTTTGTACCGGGGATTTAAGACTTCTGCAGAAATGAATTTAAGAAATGCCAAAATACTTATTGTGGATGATGATCGTGATTTACTCACGGCGGTGCGGCTTTTGTTAAAAACGGAAGTAGCCGAAGTGATCACGGAATCCAATCCCGAAAATATTCGTTCGTTATTGTCGGGGAATAATTTTCATATTCTTTTGCTGGATATGAATTTTATCAGCGCTGTCAACACGGGTAATGAAGGCTTGTTCTGGTTGAAAAAAGTAAAGGAATTAAAGCCGGACATCTCGGTTATCATGATCACCGCGTATGGCGATATTGATCTGGCTGTACGTTCTTTAAAAGAAGGCGCCGATGATTTTATTGTCAAGCCCTGGAATAATGAAAAGCTGATCGCTACATTTAGAGAAGTATTAAAGAAAAGATCTTCACCCCACAATCCTGCCAATCAGGTTGTGGAAAAAAATATTACAGCTAATGAATTGATCGGCGAATCGCAGGTCATGCAGGACATCTTTTACAAAATAAAAAAAATAGGTCCTACAGATGCCAATATTTTAATTCTGGGTGAAAACGGGACAGGCAAAGACCTTATCGCAAAAGCCATTCATGAATACTCACTAAGAGCCGGCCATCCTTTTATAAAAGCGGATGTGGGCGCCTTAACGGAAACTCTTTTTGAAAGCGAATTATTCGGATATAAAAAGGGTGCTTTTACGGATGCAACAGAAGATCGGATTGGCCGTTTTGAAGCCGCTAACGGAGGTACGCTTTTTTTAGACGAGATCGCGAATATTTCTCTTTACCAACAATCTAAGCTGCTGACCGCATTGCAAAACCGCCAGATAAACCGGATAGGATCACACGAAAACATACCGATCAATATCCGCTTACTTTGTGCGACCAATATTCCGCTTGCAGAGCTTTCAAACGAACAACGTTTCCGCAAAGATCTGATATACCGGATCAATACGATTGAGATTACCGCACCTCCTCTTCGAGACCGGGGCGGAGATATTACATTACTCGCCAGGCATTTTACTCAAAAATATGCAGAAAAATATCTGAAGCCCGTCGTGGCCATCAGCGACGCAGCTTTAAAAAAATTAAATCAATATCATTTTCCGGGAAATGTGCGCGAATTGCAATATATCATCGAACGGGCGATCATCATGTCTGAAGAAAATGAAATATCGGCAGGTGATATTATTTTTTCTCCGGTAGAATCAGCCCCACAGAAAGAACAGGAATTGAAGGAAACCAATTTGAACGTGCTTGAGCGGAATACCATTCTGAAAGTCATTGAAAAAAATAACGGCAATATCAGCAGAGCTGCCAAAGAATTGGGATTGACCAGAACTGCCTTATACCGGCGACTCAATAAATATGATATATAAAAAAATTGGGTTCATTATCATTTTAAGGGTAGTGTTTTTATTTATCGCACTCCTTGTCACTGCCTTTTTTGCCGTAAAAAAAGACTGGCTTTTTCTTTTATATGCTACTCCTTTCGTTATATTGGCCTTATGGTATTTTTTCAGGTACCATAAAAAAATACGAACGGAGATGGAGCAATATGTGGAAGCAGTTCACTATCGTGATTTCACCAGGAATTTTGCCTTAAATAACTCTCCATTGGAAATACTTCCGCTCAGGAAGGGATTCAATGAGATCAATGATGCCTTCAGGAATATTACCCGCGAAAAGGAAGCCCAGTACCAATATTTGCAAAAAATATTAGAACTGGTGGACACCGCCATTCTTTCCTTTGAAACCTCATCAGGGGATATTTTATGGATGAACGAAGCGTTGAAACATTTATTGGATCTGCCTTACCTTAAAAATATTCATTTATTGAAAACAAGGAATGAATCTTTGTACGGGCAGGTAATGGAATTAAAAATGGGCGACAATAAGATCATTACTCTTAACAAGGGTGCACGGCATATAAAGGTTATAGTGAATGTTTCCGCTTTCCAGACCGATACAAACAAATATGAATTAATCGGCTTTCAAAATGTAAATGATGCATTGGACGAAACGGAATCCCAGGCATGGCAAAGATTATTGGGGGTGATGACGCATGAAATTATGAATTCGGTGGCGCCTATTGCTTCTTTAGCCGATACTTTAAAAAAACGGTTGCAACAATCCGCAGAAAATATTCCGGGCGAATACAAACACGAAGTATTAGATGATCTGGAATTGGGTATAGAAACCATCCAGAGACGCAGCGAAGGGCTGACCAAGTTTGCAGAAACCTACCGCAATCTCAGCAAGATCAACAACCTGGAACTAACTAAAGTATTGGTTAGAGATCTGTTTGAAAATATTTATCAGTTAATGCAACCCACCCTGCAGCAAAGGGATATTGAAATGGAAATCGTGCTTCATGACACTTCCATGATCATTGAATCAGACCGCAATCTGATAGAGCAGGTATTGATCAATCTCGTGTTAAACGCCACAGAAGCATTGAAGGAAAGAAATAACCCATGTATTACCTTATCCGCCGGATATGATAACCGTAAACCGGTTTTGTCCGTCACGGATAACGGGAAAGGTATTCCGGACGAATTAATGGATAAAATATTCATTCCTTTTTTCAGTACCAGGAAAAACGGGAATGGCATCGGATTGAGCCTTTGCAAGCAAATCATGATGTTGCACCATGGAAATATACAGGTGATTACGCAGCCCGGAGAAGGGACTGCTTTCAGATTGGTATTTGCAAAATAAATTCTATCCTTACCTTTACTCCCTGATTGTATTTGAAAGATCCTCTTTTCAATAAATAATGACTCAGGAAAACAAACCTCATCTATATGTGTGTCCCTCGCCTGCCTTATTACATCTGTATGATGTGAAGAGCAGCATCATGGTGATCATTGATGTGTTGCGTGCCACTTCCACTATCTGCACTGCCTTATATCACGGGGCTGAGCAGGTAATACCCGTAGCAAGTGTGGGAGAATGTATCCAGACAGGCAAGCAATTACAGGCTATTACCGCAGGAGAAAGAGACGGTATCATTGCTCCCGGCCTGCAGCATGGAAATTCTCCGTTTGAATATCCCGAATCATTTATTCGAGGCAGGACATTGGTACTGACAACTACCAACGGAACACGCCTGCTGGACATGGCTTCAGAAGCGAAAGAAATTATCACCGGTTCGTTTCCGAATTACACTGCTGTCTGTGAATATCTCCTGAATCAACATCTGCCGGTCATTCTCGGCTGTGCAGCCTGGAAAGACCGAATCAACCTGGAAGACATGCTTTTCGCCGGTGCGGTGGTAAATCAGGTCAAAGAAAGCTTTTATATCAACTGCGATTCAGCTTTAATGGCTGAAACTCTTTATTTGGGGGCAAAAAACGACCTGTATGCAGCTATACAACAGGCCTCTCATTTTCACCGGCTGGCAAAGCACGGACTGGAGGATGATATAAAATATTGTCTGACGATAGACATTGCCCCTTCATTACCTATATTAAAAGGAAAAGCGCTGGTAAACGGCAACGAAATTTGTTGATGCCTGACCGCCGACAGGCAGGGCTGATTTTTTGACGTCTGAATCGGGTCAACCAATTATATGGTGAGTTTTTTCTAAAAAATGGGAGATATTCAAATCAGAGATTTCCAAATAGCTTTCCGGCCTTTCGACCACTCAACTTTCCCGTTTATCCAGAAAAGGCCAGTCTAAACTAAAAGGGGATTTTTCATGGCAGAGATTTTGCCTTAGATAAATCAGATTATCTTTTAAAAACCTTTAAATATCTAAGCCATGAAAAAATTATCTCTTTTATTAATCCTTGCATTAGGCGGATTAAGCGCCTGTCAAAGAGAAGTCGTTCAGCCGGCCACTCCTCCCCAGGCATACGCCGCAGTTTATAATGTGGCTCCTTCCGATTGGAGCACGAATGATAACGGGATCAGTTATTCCACTACCTTTAGCGTGCCGGAGCTCAGCAACGCCATTTTTGATCATGGCGCTGTCATTGTGTATCTTTCTTTCGATAATAACATTTACGAAGCGCTGCCCGAAGTGTTTAGCGGTATATCTTATGGCGCCATTCACTCGCCCGGCTCCGTAACCGTAGATTATCATGCAGTTGACGGAAGTGCGGTGTCAGCTCCGGGTGGAGTAATATATGCCAAAATCGTACTCATTAATGCGCAACAATTAAGCCTGCATCCGGGAGTGAACCTGAGAGATTACAATACGGTAAAAAGTACTTTTGGTATTAAATAGGTACATTGCGGGTTTTTTGGGGTCCGTTATAAATGCTGAAATCAGCATCGTGTAACGGACTCATTTCGTCCTATTCCACTCTCATTTTAATCACGATCTTCTTCACCATGGTGGTATCCGCAGCATGGGCTTTTATATTAGGGCGATGTCCTTCACCGGGAAAAAATATAAAAAATGTGCCGGGCTTTGCTATATAATATTTGCCTGGCCCTTTATAATTAGCTGCGTCTTTAGCTTCATTATAAGGCACCGTGAGTGTAAGCTTTGAAACCGGAGCTTCCCCAATCTTTTCTTCTCCTTCGATCATACACTGAATGTCGGCGTATTTCCTGTGGGATTCCCATTGTGTTTTATCAAAATCCTTAGGAACATAGGTGCTGACAGAAGCATATACATCCTCTCCGGCAATAGGATAATTTCCGGGAGCAAGAGAAGTTAAATCCTTCCTGTTCAGAAAAACAAACGCTTTTTCCCACCAGTCGGGATGCCTGTGATATTGAAGATAAAATGTGCGGGCATTGACGGAAGGACTTGGCTTTTCGGACAGATCTTTTCTCCATGTACCACGCTCCATCCATTGCTTGGCCGTTTTTTTGCTTACATTATTGAACGTTGAGGTTTGAGCTGAAGCTGTATAACAGCAAAAGACAACCCATACTAATAAACAGGCGCCGCGAATCATGTTGAATGAGTTTTAAATTTATCTGAATATTTTGTCTCTTCAAAACTAACACAATATCTGCAGATTTGCAAACCTTTGCGTTAATATTTAAGATTCACCAGGGAAAGGACTTATAAAAATTCCTGTTGGTATGGTCGTACATCACCCCGATCTCTGCAGTAGCTATAGATCGGTACCTATGACAATTATTTTGCATTCAAGGCTAATGTAAATAACCCTTAGCTTCATTTTATCCTGCTTCGGGATAAGACTTTGACTCGGAATGAATGAAAATTCCCATTTTTTGTCTGATTTTTCCTGACAGATTACTTGGACAGCAGCGTAAATTTGTCTTTTCAAATTTAATCTACTCCTTTCCTAAACTTACCCACATGAAAAAGACATCCCTCATACCGCAGAAATCAATTTTGTTATTCTTGGTTATTTCATTTTTGGTTATCCCTTGCCATGGACAAGCAACAAATAGTTGGTCTTCGGCGCTCCATTTTACTATCTATGGCAAGAATGCCAAGGCTGGAAAATATGTGACTATACGTGGCTTTCGCATGTATTACGAGACTTATGGCAAAGGAGCGCCTTTATTGATGATACACGGGAATGGCGGATCCATAAGTGATTTCCTATACCAGATCCCTTATTTTTCAAAAAGATATAAAGTCATCGTGGCTGACAGCAGGGCACAGGGAAAATCTGTTGATTTAGGTGATTCATTGAGCTATGAAATGATGGCAGATGACCTGAGTGCTTTGTTGGATAGGCTTCACGTGGACTCCTGTTATGTAATTGGATGGAGTGATGGCGGAATTGAAGGATTATTGCTTGCGATCCGGCATCCTGATAAGGTGAAGAAATTGGCTGTGACGGGCGCCAATTTATGGCCTGATACTACAGCAGCGATTCCGTGGGTGGTTAATTTCGCCAGGCAACGTTATGACAGCCTGCTGGAATTACAACAAACTCCTCAAATAAAAAACGATGTTAAACTTACCCATTTATTACTCTATGAACCTCACATCACACTTTCAGAGTTGCACACCATTCATTGCCCCACATTAATTATCGGTGGAGATGAGGATGTAATCTGGCCTCAGCACACGTTACTTATTTTCGAAAACATCACTAAAGCCTATTTATGGATATTACCGGATTCCGGTCATTTCACTCCGGTGTTTTACAGGAATGAATTTAATAAAACAACAGGTTCTTTTTTCAATCATCCTTACAAAGCCGTTAAAGGATTGGATCATTTTTTGCAATCCCAGACTTTATGATAATTGAGTTCGTGATGAAAAGATAAAAGAATCTTTTAACTGTGAAGACATCGGAGAAGTTTCCCTGAAGCACAGGAAGAAACCTGTCATGACTTACCGGGTGTCAGATTACGGGTCCCTTCAGAAATTAATCAGAAAAATATTTCCTAAAAAAAGAAGTCGCTTTTTGAGCGACCTCCTTTTTTAACACAACCAAACAATAGGCACTTTTTTAGTCCGGTTTTTTACCGTCTAAAAAAGTATTGATGGTACTGATCTCTGCATGCTTGCCGTCTGCAGATTGTTTCACGGTATAACCTGAGTAAGGAGTTTCTTTGGATCCCTGCTGATCATCCAGAGAAACATCTCTTCTGATATACGCAGGCACCGTTTCCAACTCCTCGTGGTTTTCCATATTTTTTACATTGAAGCTGATATTTCTTAAACGTGCAATCCTTTCCGCGGCAATTCGTTTTTGTTCCGCTGTTTCTTCAAGAGTGACTTCAGCAGTTTGAATGACGTGTTCATTCGTTTCCTCCACAGGTTCCGGCACTTTTTCTTCAGGAGGATTCTGTTTATAAACAATCTTTAATTCAGGCTGTGATTCCTTTTTTGAAGATCCTTTATAAATATTTTCTTCAGAGGTCCTGTTCGCTGCCCCTTCCGAAGGTTCCGCGTAAATATGAGCGGGGCGGGTCAAATACCCGCCTGACTGCGAAGAAATATCCTCTGCCTTTGCGATTGCTTTTTCATGCTCCCCGGCGCTGATATCCTTTTTTTCCGGATCTGCTTTATTTACCTCGGGAACTTTATCCTCAGTTATTTCTCTTAATTCAAATAGTAACCTGGGGGCTGCTTCTTTCTTTACTTTATCAGGTTGTGACGGCAGCTCTTGTTTTTGTATCTCTTTTATTATAAAATTTTCCTGGTCGGGCTCCACCAACCTGGGCGCCATTTTATCTTCAGGTTTTTCTTCTTCCTTAAAATCCAAAGCAGGCGTTTCATACATTTTTTTCTCTTCTCCCAACTTACCCAATTGCATGACGATCTTCGGATCTTCTTTTTGCCGTAATGCCTGCGGGGTCTGAAGCTCAATAGGCTTCTGCTGGAAACCCGTGGCAATGATCGTCACTCCTAATTTATTATCCAAAGTATTATCGTGACCCATACCCAGGATCACATCACAGTCCTCTCCGGCCTGGCTTTGCACATAAGCCTGGATGGTATCCATTTCATCAATCGTATGTTCATGGTCACCTTCCGCAGAAGTGATATTCAGTAGTATCCATTTGGCGCCTTTGATATTGTTGTCATTCAACAGCGGTGATGCCAATGCATTATCAATGGCTTTCTGCGAACGGTCTTCCCCTTCTGCAGTGGCAGATCCGAGTATGGCCACGCCCCCATTACGCATAGCCGTGCATACATCCGCAAAATCCACATTCACAATACCATGAATGTTGATGACATCTGTAATACATTTTGCTGCAGTGGCAAGGATATTATCTGCCTTGGCGAAAGCCGCCTTAAAAGGAAGATTCCCAAATTGCATACGCAGCTTGTCATTGGAAATAACCAGCAGCGTGTCCACATATTCTTTTAACGATTTAATACCTTCGTCTGCCTGCTGCATTCTTCTCTTTCCTTCATAAGAAAAAGGAGTAGTTACTATGCCGACCGTGAGGATACCAAGCTCCCGGCAGATGCGCGAAATGATGGGAGCGCCGCCTGTACCCGTACCCCCCCCCATACCGGCAGTGATGAATGCCATCTTGGTATTGACTTCCAGTATTTTTTTGATTTCATCAAAAGACTCTTCGGTTGCCTGCTTACCAATGGTAGGATTGGCACCGGCGCCAAGTCCTTGTGTAAGCAGAGGTCCCAATTGAATTTTGTTGGGAATCGGGCTGTCTGTCAGCGCCTGCGCATCCGTGTTGCAAATAATGAAATCAACACCTTCAATGCCCTGTCCATACATGAAGTTGACGGCATTGTTTCCTCCGCCACCGATACCGATGACCTTTATAATGGAGGACTGCTCCTTGGGAAGATCAAAATGAATCATGATTGTTTATTTTGTATTTTAAATGGGTTAGGATTTTCAAATTATAAATTAGCATCTTCTTCTTCCTTGAAAAGGTCTATTAATCCTTTCTTCATGGAATCCATAAAATCTTTTAATGATTTACGGTTCTCCACATCTACCTTCCTGATACGTGATTTTTCCTTCCGGGATTTATCAGGCTTATTTTCCGTAAGGGGCTCCGGTTCCACTGCAATATGTTGCCGGGTTGAAAAGTCTCTCTTTTCCGCCTGGTTTTTTATACTGTTTTCATAATCATTATACCCTTTTAAGATAAGCCCGATACAGGTAGAATACATAGGTTTTGCGAGCTCTTCAATATGTCCCCCCGCTAAATGTTCATTCGGATAACCTATTCTCGCCGTAATGCCTGTCACATATTCCGTAAGCTGGATCAGATGCTTTAGTTGAGACCCCCCGCCGGTAAGTATGATGCCGCCATTGAGTAATTTATTATCCAGGCCCACCTGCTTCAAATGATATACGACAAACTCCAGTATTTCCTGCATCCTGGCCTGAATAATATGCGCTAAGTTTTTAACGGAAATTTCCTTCGCTTGTTGCCCCCGCAAACCGGGGATGGTGATATAGGCATTCGACAACGTCTCTTCCGACAAGGCAGATCCAAACTGTATTTTCATTTGTTCCGCCTGTGTTTTCAACACACCTAAACCGTTTTTAATATCGTTGGTAATATTTTCTCCGCCATAAGAAATAACGGCGGTATGTTTTAAAATACCTTCATAGAATACTGCCAAATCTGTAGTTCCGCCGCCGATATCCACAATGGCCACACCTGCCTCCAGATCCTGATCACACATAACGGCTGCAGCAGAAGCCAGAGGCTGCAATACTAAATCTTTAATGGTCAGTCCGGATTTCTCCACACTGCGATTGATATTGCGAATGGCATTTTTATCGCCGGTAATAATGTGAAAATTAGCGCCTACTTTGATCCCCGCCATGCCTATCGGATTGACAATGTTAGGAATGCTGTCCACAGTATATTCCTGCGGTATCACATCAATGATCTGGTCTCCGGCCGGAATATAGGTTTTATACTGGTCTCCGATAAGCTGATCAATCTCTTTCTGGGAAATTTCACTCTCTGTATCACTGCGCACAATATCTCCCCGCGTTTGGAGACTCTTGATATGATGCCCTGCAATACCTACATATACTTCATTGATCACCAAATGCGGATTAGTGGCATAGCAATTTTCCAGTGCCTGATGAATAGCTTTGATGGTTTGGTCAATATTTAAAACCATTCCATGCTGTACTCCAAAAGAATCTGCACGGCCGAAACCCAGGATTTCTAATTTGCCGAATTCATTTTTCCTGCCGGCGATAGCTGCTATCTTGGTGGTACCAATGTCCAAACCAACGATAATAGGAGATTGATTACTCATGTTACTATTGTTTTTAGTTGTGATGTGTTCATTATTGTATTTCATTTTGCTAATCATTGGGAGTAATATTTTTAAGAGTGGATGTATCCTTATTTTTATAGCCATCTTCCGTCAGGACAGAATCCACCACCGGACTCCCTGAAGGCGATTTACGTGTAGCCACTACCTGTCCCTTGTATCTCACATCCAAAGTATCATAATACCCCCACCCGACATTGTTCAGACCTTTCTGGTAAAAGATCAGCAGTTTATTCAATTTTTCTTCCACCCTGTTCCCATCTCCGAATTCTATCAGGGCATTTCCTACAGTGGGGATCAATTCAAATTGATTATTGGCGTTGATATTTATTTGAGCTATCTGCGCACCCCAGAAAGCATCATCGCTGATATACCGGCTGATATTTATTATTTGTGCCATTAAAGCGCTGTCTTCCGTATCGGATAACTTACCCGACGGGAATCCCGTAAACACCGGCATGCGGATGGCAAAATTCCCGTTCATCGGAAGTTCTTTCCCATCTTCTCCCAGGTAAAAACTGTTACCATCATTCATAAAGACACGCGCGACCGGTTCACACTCGGCAATACTGACCTGCAGAGTATTTTCATTGTCCACATACACTTGTGCACTTTTTACCCAGGGAAACTTCCCCACCGCTTCTGTGATCTCGCGGATATTCAGATCACTTAATGATTTACCATAAGGATTTAATGCTTTATTATGAATGATGTAATCTTTTATTTCTTCTTTATTCACGAATGAAACTTCATTTTTATTTTCCACATGAATATTGATCCTTTTACAAACTGT
The DNA here is from genome assembly GCA_004322015.1 of Chitinophagaceae bacterium. Classification (GTDB taxonomy): domain Bacteria; phylum Bacteroidota; class Bacteroidia; order Chitinophagales; family Chitinophagaceae; genus FW021-bin31. The sequence goes on along the minus strand of SCQT01000260.1, from coordinate 44,193 downwards.
TCTGTTTCTGTCTTTCGAAGCGGCAATAAAAAGCACTACAAAGCCGCCGATCATGGCTAAGCTTACTAAAGCTATCAGGACTTTCTTTATAATATTTTTACCCCTTCTTCCCGGCATAATTAATGAAGCAATATATTTTTAATATCATCCACCATTCTGTCAATATCGCCCGCTCCTGCTGTAAGAAGCAATACGGGCCTGCTGTCTTTGATTCGTTCTAATGTTTCCTCTTTATTTAAAAGTGACACGTGACTGCTTTTTATTTTACCGCCAATCAACCCGCTGCTTACACCGGGAATCGGTTTTTCCCTTGCCGGATAAACAGGCAAAAGGATGATCTCCTCTGCCATGCCTAAGACCTCCGCAAATTGATCAGCGAGATCTCTCGTTCTGCTGAATAAATGCGGTTGAAAAATAATAGTGCATTTTTTCCCGGGGAATAAATTTATCGCGCTGCTCATAAGCGCCCTCAACTCTTCAGGGTGATGGGCATAATCGTCTATATAAATTTGATCTTCGTTTTTAATAATGTATTCGAAGCGCCTTTTTACTCCTTTAAATGTAGAAATGCTTTGTTTTATTTTGATGGCTGGTATGCCTAATACATGAGCCACAGCAGCAGCGGCTACCGTATTTTCAATATTATGCATTCCGCCGATAGGGAGCCGAGCATTTTCTATTATTTCTGTTTTTTGAATAATATCAAAATCATATCCCCCATTATATGCACGGATATTTTGTGCATAACTGTTTGCTTCTTTATTTTGAAAACTGTAGGTAAAATGATACGCCCCGCCCATGTCATCCTTCCTTTGCAATCCATATTTAAGGATCAACTTACCTTCCGGTTTTATCTGTCTGGTAAAAAGAATATAAGCATCCACCATGGATCCTTCTGTCCCGTATATATCCAAATGGTCCGCATCCATGGCGGTAAGTACTGCTATATCAGGTTCCAACTGAAGGAAAGAACGATCATATTCATCTGCTTCGATCACTGCCACCTGGTTGCTGCTGCTCCAGAAATTAGTGTGATAATTCACTGAAACTCCGCCTAAGAATGCATGGCATCCATAGCCGCTGGCCCGGAGAATGTGTGCTATTAATGTGGAAGTGGTGGTTTTCCCATGTGTGCCTGCTACGGCTATGCAGAACATATTTTTTACAATGGCGCCCAGCACTTCGCTTCTTTTATAAACAGGAATTTCTTTTTGCCGGAAATACATCAACTCTTTATGGTCAACCGGAATGGCGGGAGTATAAATAACAAGGTCAGGATGAAGATTGGCTTCGTGAATATCTTCAGTATAATGCACCCTGATCCCTTCCTCAGATAATTGTTGAGTCAATGCAGAGGGTGTCCGGTCATACCCGCTTACCGCAGTGCCTTTCTCATTGAAATAACGTGCCAGGGCGCTCATGCCTATGCCGCCGATCCCAATGAGATAAACACTCCGTATGTCTTCCAGGTTAATCATAATAATTTTAGAATTTCAGAGGCAATTCTTTCATCTGCATTTTTAATAGCTAATTTTTTAATGTGATCGCTTAAGGTGCTTTGCAATGCCTTGTGCTCAAACAATTTAATAACTTCAGGGACCAGTTTATCTGCAGCTTCGGCATTAGGCACCATCAGGGCTGCCTGTTTGTTCACCAGAGCCATGGCATTTTTAGTCTGGTGATCTTCTGCTGAAAAAGGGTAAGGAACAAAAATAACTGCCTTGCCTGCCACACCTAATTCAGCAATAGTAGATGCCCCTGACCTCGATATGACCACATCTGCAGCATCATAAGCTGATTCCATATCACTGATAAAATCAAAAACCTTTATATTGTGTTCCTTTCCTTTCACTGCCTGCAAAACAGTTTCATAAAATACTTTCCCCGTTTGCCAGATCAACTGGATATCATGCTGCAGCAATTGATCTAGTCCGGCTATGATCGCTTCGCTGATAGCCCTGGCGCCTAAGCTTCCTCCCGTAACGAATAATGTTTTCTTTTGTGTATCTAATCCGAATTTCTGTCTGGCTTCCTGCGGATCCCCGTGATAGTTCACTATATTTTCTCTCACCGGGTTTCCGAGGTTCATGATCTTGTCTTTGGGGAAAAATCTTTCCATTCCGTCAAATGCCACAAAAACTTTTTTCGCCTTTTTTCCCAATATCTTATTGGACTTCCCTGCATAAGAATTTTGTTCCTGGATCACGGTGGGAATCCCCATTTTCTGGGCGCCTCTTAAAGCAGGGAAGCTTGAATAGCCACCGACACCCACCGCCAGGTCGGGTTGAAATTCTTTAATAATACTTTTGGCCTGCTTCAGGCTTTTGATTATTTTAAATGGCAAAGTGATGTTCTTCCACCATTGTCCGCGTTCCATTCCTGCAATATCCATTCCTCTGATCCGATAACCTGCCTGAGGCACCTTCTCCATCTCCATTTTACCCTTGGCGCCTGCAAATAATAATTGTATATCCGGCTCCAGCCTCTGCAATGCACGGGCAATGGCAATGGCGGGGAAGATATGTCCTCCTGTCCCTCCTCCTGCTATGATTATCTTATGGCTCTGCATGGCATGCTTCAGTTGTAAATCATCAATCGCAAATCGTCAATCGTCAATCATGAATTAATGATTTTCAGTATAAATTCGTTCAATTTTTAATTTTTAATCCTTAATCTTTAACCATAGTCATGCATTTCCTAATGCTAATTCCTCTGTACCCTTCTTTTCGTGCTCAACTTCATTTTTATTTTCTATATCTTCTTTTTGTCTCTTCTTTTCATATATCTCTACATTTCTGCTGACACTTAGAATAATTCCGATAGCCAGGCTTGTAAACCAGATAGATGTTCCTCCCATACTCACCAAAGGCAACGTGACTCCGGTTACAGGTAACAGATTTACGGTGACAGCCATATTGGCAAATGCCTGGATCACCAAAGTGAAACTCAGTCCGATAGCCAGGAAAGCGCCAAAAGCATAAGGACATCGTTTAAATACCCTGATACTCCGGAAAAGAAAAACGAGATAGCAGGCTATCAGTAAAAATCCTCCGATCATACCGTATTCTTCCACAATAATGGCAAATATGAAATCGGAATACGGATGAGGAAGGAAATTACGTTCCTCACTATTGCCGGGGCCGCGACCGAAGATACCTCCATTGGCAATGGCAATTTTTGCCTGTTGCACCTGATAAGGTTCTTCTTGCTTATCATCATGAGTCCTGAAATGTTCTATCCTGTGTTTCCAGGTAGCGACGCGCCCCCCCCCGATGCCTGTGGCAAAAACTAACCCTACCACAAGGGATACACCAATGACGCCTGCTAATACCAAAGCCATTAAATGTTTAATATTTACCCGTCCAATAAAGCACAATAACATGCAACTGGCGCCGAGTAATAAGGCAGTGGACATGTTGGCAGGCATGATCAGAAAACAGACAAGACAAACAGGAACCATGATAGGTAAGAATCCCTTCTTGAAATCCTTGATTATCTTTTGCCTTCTGGATAATTGCAGGGACACATACATGAATAAGGCTAATTTGGCCATATCAGAAGTCTGGAAGGTCAGATTGATGACCGGGAGCCTTATCCAACGACTGGCTTCATTGATCGTGGAGCCGAATTTTAATGTATAGATCAATAAAGGGATGGAAATGATCAATAAAATTTTTGCCAGGTGCGAATAAACCATATAATTCACCCGGTGCGCCACGTAAATAATGAGGATACCAAGTACCAAAACAGATAGTTGCTTAAATAAATAATATTCCGTGTTGCCTTTTTGCATTCGATAAGCTAATGATCCTGTGGAACTGTACACAGCCAATACACTCACTAACGACAGGATAACCACTATCGTCCAGATCACTTTATCACCTTTTATATTGTTAAGCCACTTTTGCACGGATGTTATATTGCTTTATTGTTATATTGCTTTATTGTTTTATTGCTTCATTGTTTTATTGTTCTGTTGTTTGTTTTATTATCCTCTCGTTTTATTAAATAGGTAAAAAACCATTCAGTCATCAGACCATCATAAATCTCTAACCTGTTCTTTAAATTGATTTCCCCTGTCCTCATAATTTTTGAATAAATCAAAGCTGGCACATGCAGGCGAAAGCAACACGACGTCTCCCGGTTCAGAGAACATATAAGCGGTCTGCACCGCATCTTTCATATTGGAAGTATTTACCATCGTCGGCACGTCTTTTTTGAATGCCTCATGGATAAAATGATTATCTGTTCCAAGACAAACAATGGCTTTCACTTTTTCTTTGACCAACTCACGAATGAGGCTGTAATCATTCCCTTTATCCACACCGCCCAAGATGAGGATCGCAGGCCTGACCATGGTTTCTAAAGCAAACCATACCGAATTGACATTGGTGGCTTTACTGTCATTAATGAAATCCACCCCGCGAACCGTGGCCACAAATTCGAGACGGTGCGCCAATCCGGTAAATGTTTTCATGCTTTCGCGGATAGATCCCTTTCTTATTTGCATCACCCTTGCTGAAATGCCTGCTGCCATTGAATTGTACCAATTATGTTTCCCTTTTAATGCCAGTTCGTAAATGGATAAGCTCATATCATCCTCATCAATTCTGATATGCATGTTCTCTCCTTCCATAAAAGCGCCTTCGTGTAATGTTTCCATGATGGTAAACGGTAAAGTTTGTGAGTTAATGGGTTGCCGGTTAAAGTATTTTTGTGTCTCGGGATCATCTTTGCAATAAACGAAGTAATCCTCTTCCGTCTGGTTTTCTATAATTCTAAACTTCGCTTTTGCATAATTTTCCATTTTATATTCATAACGATCCAGATGATCTGCCGTGATGTTTAACAACACCGCCACATCGGGTCTGAATTCATTGATATCATCCAACTGAAAACTGCTGACTTCCACAATATAGTAGTCTGCAGGAGACTCAGCCACCCGTCTCGCAAAACTTTTTCCGATATTGCCCACACAGGCGGCATTAAGCCCGGCCTGGTGAAAAATATGATAGGTTAATGCCGTCGTAGTGGATTTTCCATTGCTTCCTGTAATAGCTATGATTTTGCTGTGATGCGCGTAACGATAAGCCAGCTCTATCTCCGAAATAACCGGGATCCCAGCCCGGCGGATATTCTTCATGATCTCCGCCTTTTCACTGATCCCGGGGCTTTTTACTATCTCATCTGCCTTCAGGATGTATTCAGTTGTGTGATGTTTTTCTTCAAAGGGAATTTTACGGTCTGTTAATTCCTTTTTATATGCTTCACTAATGGTCCCGTTGTCGGACACAAAAACACCATGTCCCTTCTGTTTAGCCAGAATAGCCGCACCCACACCGCTTTCTCCGGCGCCTAATATGACAATATGGTTTTTATGCTCTTCCAATCTTTATCTCATTTTTAACGTGGCAATAGAAAATACCGCACAAATAATAGTTACGATCCAAAACCTGACGGCAATTTTGCTTTCATGATATCCTAACTTTTGATAATGATGGTGCAGGGGCGACATTCTGAGAATGCGCCTTCCTTCACCATATTTTCTTTTGGTATATTTAAAATAACTCACCTGAACCATGACTGAAACAAGCTCTACCAGGAATACCCCGCAGAAAATGGGGATCAATAACTCTTTTCTGATAATGATAGCCAGCGAGGCGATGATGCCTCCCAGAGCCAGGCTCCCTGTATCGCCCATAAATACCTGTGCAGGATAAGCATTGTACCATAAGAAGCCTATACAAGCGCCGACGAATGAAGCAATAAAGATGGCCAGCTCTCCCAAATTAGGGATATACATGATGTTCAGATATTCTGCAAACCTGATATTGCCGGAGACGTAAGCAAATATTCCAAGGCACACACCGATCACAGCAGACACACCTGTTGCCAAACCATCCAATCCGTCAGTGATATTCGCACCATTAGAAACGGCGGTAATAATAAAGGTGACAATAATGATATACACAATCCAGGTGTATTTTCCGGCGCCGGGACTGATCCAGGAGATCAATTTTGCATAATTGAATTCATGGCTTTTTATAAAAGGAATGGTGGTAATGGGTGTCTTTACGTTCACGAATTTCCTCTTAAGGACATCTATATTATTTTGCTGTTCGCTTTCAGGGGCGGGAAGAGAAGACTGATAAGCAGAGGGGGGGGTATTCCCGATTATCTCACGTTGGATAACCACATTTTTATTAAAATATAAAGTGAATCCGATGATTAAGCCTAACCCGATCTGTCCAAGCAGTTTGGATTTCGCAGCAAGCCCTTTTTTATTCTTCTTAAACACTTTAATATAATCGTCAATAAACCCCATAGTTCCCAGCCACAGTGTGCAGATGACAATCAGGATAATATATATATTTTCAATACGGGCAAATAATATGGTCGGGATTAAAATAGCCCCGAGAATGATCAGCCCTCCCATAGTAGGTGTGCCCTTTTTACTTTCTTCACCCTGCAATCCCAATTCACGAATGGTCTCACCGATTTGTTTTCTCCTTAAAAAGCTGACTAACCGTTTCCCGAAAATCATGGAGATAACTAATGACAAAATAATAGCCATCGTGACGCGGAAAGTGATGAATTGAAACACGCCCGCTCCGGCCAGGTTAAAATGCGCTTTCAGATAATTGAACAGATAGTACAGCATGATGTTCAGTTGTCGGTTGTCGGTTGTCAGCTATTAATCGGTTTACCGATACACCGTATTTGACTAAAATGTTATTTTTCCAATTCTTCAAAAATTCTTTGCAATGTTTCTTTATCATCAAAATGATGTCTTACTCCTTTGATCTCCTGGTATTTTTCATGACCTTTCCCTGCAATAAGAATGATGTCTTCCTTCTCTGCCAGATTGCAGGCAATTCTGATCGCTTCCTTTCTGTCACTAACGGATATGCATTTCCTTTTCATGGTTAAAGGAACTCCCGCTTCCATTTCACGGATGATGGTATCAGGATCTTCACTGCGGGGATTATCGGAGGTGAAGATGACCTTGTCGCTATATTGCGCCGCCACTTCCCCCATAACAGGTCTCTTGGTTTTATCTCTGTCACCGCCGCAGCCTGCCACCGTAATAATCCTTTCATGACCCTGCCTCAGGTTTTTAATGGTTGCTAAAACATTCAGCAACGCATCAGGCGTATGTGCGTAATCAACAATGCCGATAATATGTTCGCGGGGTGAGATCAAATAATCAAAACGGCCTTCTGCACCTGTTAAAGCACTCAGATGTTGCAACACTTCTTTCTTCTCTTTACCCAACAAAACCGATGAACCATATACTGCCAGCAAATTGTAGGCATTAAATTCTCCTATTAATCTGAAATGCACTTCTTCACCGTCCACGTTCATGATCAACCCACTCAGATTATTTTCAAGGATAGTTCCTTTAAAATCACCCATGTTTTTCAGCGAATACGCAGCTTTTTTCGCCTGCGTATTTTGCAGCATTACACTTCCGTTTTTATCGTCAAGATTGGCTAATGCAAAAGCCGTAGAGGACAATCCGTCAAAAAAAGATTTTTTTACCCGCAGATATTCTTCAAATGTTTTATGATAATCCAAATGGTCATGTGTAATATTCGTAAAGATGCCTCCTGCAAAATGCAAGCCTGCAATACGTTGCTGATGAATGGCATGGGAGCTCACTTCCATGAATGCGTACTGACAGCCTTTTTTCGCCATATCCGCGAGCAATATATTGATGGTAATGGCATCCGGTGTCGTATAAGCCGCCGGAATAACTTCATCATTAATGCGGTTCGACACCGTGGACAGCAAACCACAGGAATAACCTAACGAACGAAATAGTTTAAACTGTAAAGTAGCCACCGTCGTTTTGCCGTTGGTACCTGTAACACCTGTTAATATTAATTTTTCTGAAGGATTATCATAAAAATTGGATGCCATCATGCCGCAGGCTTCAGCAGCGTTGGTAACTTTTACGTAAGTGACGTGCTTGTAATTCCATTCGGGTATTTCTTCACAGATAATGGCCACCGCTCCTTTTTCAATAGCGCTTTCAATAAACTGATGGCCATCGGTATGCACCCCTCTGGAGGCAATAAAAACATTTCCCGGAACCACACGGCGGGAATCAATGCAAAGCCCGTTTACCTCCACATCCGTGTTACCGATAAGGGCGACACTTCTAACCTTGTATAATATGTTTTGCAATGTGGCCATCAGCTTAATTGAATTGCTATACTGTTATCTTTCCCAATAGCCTGCCCCGGCTGCAACGACTGGCTTGTAACTTTTCCTTTGCCTTGCACCATCACCTTCAGCCCGGCATTTTCCAAAAGATATAACGCATCTTTTAATCCCATTCCTCTTACATCGGGAACTGATCCCTTCTGAATATTTACCGGCTTCAGATACACCTGCTGATCACTGACAGTGGCATTGGCATAAGGTTGCGCCATATTACCGGCTGAAACGGGTAGATCAAGCTTTGTTAAAATTGTCTTTAATTCATCCGTCTGTCCCGTTTTAATCTGTAAAGTGGAATCAAAAACAGGGCGTGACTGTGATGGAATTTGTTTTTCGAAATTAAGCGCATAGAGCTTATCAGCTATGGCTTTGAATACCGGCGCCGCCACCGAAGCGCCGTAAATATGCGCCGCATGAGGTTTATTCAGAATAGTTACGATAATGGAATACATGGGATGATCAGCCGGAAAATATCCGCAAAATGTAGCCTGATAAATGTGATCAGCATAACCATGGGGGCCATTAGCCACCTGCGCAGTACCTGTTTTGCCGGCTATCTTGTAATAAGGATTATCTAATACCGCATGCGCCGTTCCTTCTTTTGATTCCACCACACCTTCAAGGCACGATTGCACTTGCTGCAAAACCGTATCTGAACAAATTTTAGGATTTAAAACAACCGGTTCAAATTGTCTGATGACTTTACCATACTGTTCTATGGAGTTTACTATATAAGGCTTCATCATGACGCCGTTATTAGCCACTGCATTGTATAAAGTCAGTAAGCGGACAGGTGTTTGCAATACTTCATAACCTATGCTCATCCAGGGTAAAGCAGTGCTGCTCCAGGTCCTGCTCTGCGGAGTGACGATGACAGGTTTCACTTCACCCTCTAAATCAATACCCGTTTTTTGATCCAGACCTAATTTTTTAAGATCATTTACATATTTTTGAGGATCATTTTTATAATAGGTATAAGCTAATTTTGAAAAACCTACATTCGAGCTCATTTCAAGCGCCTCCTTTACGCTCACCACCTCAGTAGGATGATGCTCTGCATCATGCATAATGCGTTTTCCAAAGCTATAATCCGTACTTATCTCAATGGGCGAGTTGATGGTAACGTAATGATCATTCAATAAAGAAAGGAGCGTAGCCAGTTTAAATACCGAACCGGGCTCCGCCGCATCCGCAATGGCATAGTTATAGTCTTCCATATAACTCCCATTCGGCTGGCGGCCCAAATTGGCAATCGCTCTTATTTTTCCCGTCTTTACTTCCATAACTATGCAAGCGCCGTGGGTGGCTTCATTACTTACTAATTCACTGTATAAAGCATTCTCCGCAATATCCTGTATGTTCACATCAATATTGGTCATGATATCCTTTCCATTTTCAGGATCAATCTGGTAACCTTCCAAAGGCATATATACCCCCCCCGCAATACGCTGCATCAGTCTTTTACCGTTAGTGCCTTTCAGATATTTATTATAGGTGGCTTCCAGACCTATGTTCGGTGCATTATCCCTCCATAAACCTATAGTTCTGTTTGCCAGCAATCCGAAAGGATTAATGCGTTTGTCATTTTGCTCTGCTATCATTCCGCTGTTATTTCTTCCCAGACGAAAGAGCGGAAAGTTCCTTAACGCATTATATTGTTCAAAAGTGACAGACCTTTTCAACAGAAAGTAACGTTCTTTGCTTCTGTATCCCTTTTCTAAGAACAGCTTATATTGAGCTGTTGATTTATCCCTAAAAAGCCTGGAAAGACAGTAGGCTAATGAATCCACATTTTCTCTGAACTTTATCCCGTTATTTTCCCTCAATCCATCCGCCATGAAATCCATGCGAATATCAAAGTAAGGAATGGAAGTGGACAACATCCTGCCGTCTGCGGAAAAGATAGTGCCACGTTCGGCATCTATGGTCATATAGCGGTCATGAAGGCTGTCTGCCATGCTGCGCCAATAATTCCCGTCCACCTGCTGAATGAAAAATATTTTCACTAAGATGACAACAGCTACGACCAGCATTGCCAGGTAACACAGATATACTCTCCATAATATGTCCTTCTTCGTTTCCATCAATCGCAGACGCCTTATTGATCTTTATTTGACTGAATATTTAACGGAGGAGTAACGGGGACTATTAATCCATCGTTTGAAACCCCTTGTGAAACCTCACTCATTTTACTGCGAAGCATCAGATCTGATTTGGCATTTAAATAGCGCCAGTTCAGCTCCTGCACTTCCTTGTCCAATGTGTTTATCTCTCTGATATTTTTGACGGCGTAATGACCATTAGCGATATACAACAGCGCAATCAATGACAGGAATAATATAAATGGCAGATTCTTAACCACCCATTCATAATTGATATGTGGACGCCAATCTCTTTTCTCTCTGGGCTCTTCGATGAACTCTTGCTCTATGGTATTTTCGGACATGGTTGCTTTTTTAAAGTTAAATGGCTGTAAACCTAAAAAGTCAGCAGGTCTAAAGGTTTGTATATATCAACGTGTCTATCTTTCATTTGCCGGGAACCCTAACCCTTTCTCTCACTGCATCACTCCATCGCTCCATCACCCCATCACCCCATCACCCCATCACTCCATCACCTCGTCACTCCACCGCCCCCTTCTTCGCCACTCTCAACTTAGCGCTTCTTGCTCTCGGATTCCTTTTTATTTCTTCAAAGGACGGAACTAAAGGTTTTTTATATACTATATTCAACCGTTTTTCATTTTTCATAAATTCTTTTACAATGCGATCTTCTAAAGAATGAAAAGTAATGATCACCAGCCTGCCATCAGGTTTTAAAACACTTACTGATTGTTCCAGCATTTCACGCAATGCATTCAATTCATCATTTACCGTGATGCGTAACGCCTGGAATACCTGCGCCAGGTACCGTGCCGGATTCCCTCTGCTGACACCCCCTGCAATAGCGGTTAATTCAGCCACCGTTTCTATCGGAAAGGTCTTACGCGCTTCCACGATTCGATAGGCCAATGTGCGTGCATTGGGAACTTCGCCGTATTGTTCAAAGATCTCCTGCAAAGCCGCCGGATCATAGCTTCTTAAGATATCCTTAGCTGTCAGCGTTTGTCTCCTGTCCATCCTCATATCCAGCAAAGCATTCTGTTGCATGGAAAATCCGCGTCCGGCTGTATCAAACTGATGTGATGAAACTCCCAGGTCTGCCAGGATTCCCTCTGCCGGTATCATGTGATATAACTTCAAAAACCTCTGCAGATGACGGAAATTTTCTTTTACAAGAAGAAATCTCGGATCGTCTATCGCATTTTTCCATGCATCTTCATCCTGATCAAAAGCTATTAATTTCCCTTCCTTATTCAATTGCAACAGGATAGCTTTCGAATGCCCGCCCCCGCCAAAAGTCATATCTGCATAAATGCCGCCCGGAATAATCTGCAACGCTTCGATCACTTCCTGAAGCATCACCGGTTCATGGTAGCTCTTGCGGGGCGTTTTGTCCGGCATCTTATCCGTTTTTATTCCCGGTTCCCGTCCCCGGATTGTTTCCCATGACCTGGTTTGCCAGATCACTGAATGATTCCGGCGAATACGATTCAAAGAACTGCTGATATTGAGCTTTATCCCAAATTTCAATCTTATTGACGGCGGATGCCAGCACCAAGTCTTTGGTCAATCCGGCGTACTCCGATAAATTTTTAGGTATCAGTAACCTGCCCGCACTATCGGGTTCAACTGTAACGGCCCCGTTCAAAAAGTAACGCCGGAAGGCGCGCACTTGGGGATCGAAATCATTCAGGCTGCTGATTTTTTCAAAGATGGGTTGCCAGGATTGGATGGGGTAAAGGGTCAGGCATTTCTCAAAACCCCGGTTGATGACGAATGCCTGGGCAAAAGAGGCATTCTCTGCAACTGATTCTGCCTCAGGTAGTTGCTTACGAAATGCCGCAGGGAACAAAAAGCGCCCTTTGGCATCTAATGTAGACTCATATTCTCCCAGAAAACCTGTCATCCGTGCTATTTTCTTGTAAAAATAATTATTTTGACACAAAATAACACTTTTTCCCACTTCTAACCCAAAAATTTATTTCTTATTTTTTCCACAGGGTAAGATGCATGACAGGAGGGCATTCAGGGCAAAATTACCGGCTTTGCATTGAATAGAAGTTAAAATAATGTGGATAACGGGTGAATTAGCAGGTTATATATAAGTAATAATTCACTTATAAATGTTTATTAAAAAATACTATGCTATTACGAAGTAATTTATATATATGCTTAGTTTATATGTAAATAAACAAATGTGGATAAGTAGAAATGATTAATGTAAATGTGCCTGAGAGACCCGTAACGTTTATGGAATAGCCCCTGGATTTTTGTTATAGTACGCCTAAGGCCTTTAATTTCTTAAGGTTTAAGTATTACCATAAATCCTTCCTTCTGTCACTTCACCGAAAACTTGTAAATAGTACTTGAATGAAATGTATCTCCCGGGTTCAGCACTACACTGGGGAAAGAAGGCTCATTGGGTGAATCGGGGTAATGTTGTGTTTCCAGTACAATAGTGCTGTGCTTGGGATATACGTTACCATCTTTTCCATGCAGGGTGCTGTCCAGGAAATTTCCCGAATAGAACTGAATGCCCGGTTGGGTTGTATAGATTTGCAGAAAGCGACCGTTATCCGGATCATACACGGAAGCAGCTACTTCGCTAAGATTCCCCTTCGTATTTAAAATCCAGTTGTGATCATATCCTCCGTGAACCAATTGTAGCTGTCTGTAATTATCATCTATATGCGCACCAACCTCGGTAGGGGTACGAAAGTCCATCGGTGTGCCCGCTACCGAACGTATTTCCCCCGTGGGTATCGAAGTGGAGTCAACCGGTAAAAAGGTATCTGCATTCAGCATCAGTTTTTCATTCAGGATAGTGCCTTTACCATCATTCAAATTAAAATAAGAGTGATTGGTCAGATTCAGGATAGTGGGCTTATCCGTCGTGGCTTCGTAATCTATTCTGAAAGCATTTTCATTGTTTAAAGTATAGGTTACATGGACATCCAGATCGCCCGGATACCCTTCTTCTCCGTTTTTGCTTACATAGTGCAGTTTCAGCCCTTCCGTACTGTCTGTAGTAAAAGGAATGACTGTCCATATTTTCTTATCAAACCCCACTGCCCCTCCGTGCAGAGAATTGGGCCCGTCATTCAGGTAGAGGTGATAAGTGGAATCATTGAGAGTGAAGGTCCCATGGGCTATCCTGTTGGCAAAGCGTCCTATCAGGGCTCCGAAATAAGGTGATTGTTTGATGTATTGATCCAAAGAATCAAAACCTAAAACCACATCCCCCCGCTTTCCGTTTTTGTCGGGAACCAGCCAGGACTGAATGATACCCCCGTAGTTCAGTACTTTAATTTGTTCTCCGTGCGCATTGGTCAGGGTATAACGAAATACGGTATCGCCATTAGGCATGATGCCGAAAAAACTTTTTGACACCCGTTCCTGAGAGTGATTGCTTTGACAGGAACTGTAAAAGATTATGCAGATCAATGCTGCAAGAACTGGCAGAATGCGGTTTCTCATCTTAAGTTATAATAAGGATATGAAGAATAAAATAAAACAGCTAAGGTAAAAAACGCGCTTAGAATTTCATAATGATTTTTTCTTAGTCTTTCAACAACTTAAAAATAGCGGCCCTTGTTCTTATTTCTTCGTCAATTTGTATCTCAGGTGGGTGGTCAGGTTGGATGGTATTACTTCCGCAATTTGAATATCATATTTGTCTTTGTCAACGCCGTCAAACAGCCGGATACCGCTTCCTAAAAAAACAGGGGCCATGTGAATAAAGAATTCGTCCACAAGCCCTGCATTGAGAAATTGCTGAATGGTATTCGCCCCGCCTTGTATTCTGATGTCCTTTCCTTTGGCTGACCCCCTTGCTTTTTCTAATGCACTTTGTATTCCGTCATTGATGAAATAAAAAGTGGTTGTACCCTTTTGAACCCAGGGTTCCCGTTTTTCGTGTGTCAGCACGTACACATCTGCCTTGTATAGATCTTCTTTCCAGGCAACTTCGCCTTCTTCAAACATTCGTTTTCCCATAATATAAGAACCTGTTCTTGCAAACACATCGTCAATCAATTTACTGTCTGCACCGTATTCTTCACCGCCTTCCATATTGATGTGTTTCCAAAATGCTTTTTGTTTAAACATCCACTGGTGAATTTTCGGTGAAACGCCTCCCATCGGGTTACCCGGACTTCTGTTATCGCCAGCGAAAAAGCCATCCAGTGATATTCCGCTGTCAAAGATGATTTTGCTCATGTCTTTTATTCATTTATTGTTTGCCAAAGTTAATTCTTGTTCGCGGATTTGATGGTTAGAATTGTTGCTTAGTAATGACCGCTAACGGTTCGGTACTTGCGAAAGCAGCGAATCTAAGGTTCCTCTCGTCAGAGCATGAGCTGAGTAAAGATAAAAAGTTGATGATATATTCTACAGCTAAATTTATAACGTCGAGTTGGATATACAGATGCACACAATGAACCGAATGATGAAACACGGCTTACGTCTGTCCGTATTTAGCCAAACTCCCTGTTGTATGTTCACTCTCCGTCTTGGTGCTTTGAATTGAAAGTATGCGTAAACCGTGGCAGAGTGTGTCCCCAAAGTGTAGGAACAAGGCATTTTCTTTTGCGAGGTTGGCTTTTGTGTGTCGGCTTTTTGTACCTTGCAAATGTGCCTGATTGGGTGCGATAGCCTATCTGCTATCAATGATTTCTTTTACTTTGTTTTCTAAAGCTTTTTGGTCTGGCAAATAAAGTTGATATTTTGAAACAAAAATTTTATTAGCAAGTCCACCTGTAGCATATTTTACTGTAAATTCATGTTTGTCTGCTGCAATGATAATTCCTATTGGCTCATTGTCGCCCTCTGTATTTTCTTCCTCTTTAAAGTAGTTCAGGTAAGGATTCATTTGCCCAATGTCTTGATGCTTTACTTTCCTTGTTTTAAGGTCAATAATAACAAAGCATTTAAGAATGCGATGATAAAAAACAAGGTCAACGAAGTTGTGTTCATTGTCAACCGTAATTTTAAATTGCCTCGCTACAAATGAAAATCCTTTTCCAAGTTCCAATAAAAATTTTTGCAGGTTGTCAACCAGTTTCTTTTCAAGCCCTCTTTCTTTAAGGACTTTATCTTTTGGCAATTCAAGGAATTCAAAAACATAAGGGTCTTTAATAGCGTCTTTTACTACAATTAGTTCGTGTCCTTTTTCTGCTAGAGCCAATACTCCTTTTTTGTCCTTGCTCAATGCTAAACGTTGAAATAACGCAGAATCAATTTGCCTTTTCATTTCCCTAAAGCTCCAATTTTCTTTGATACTTTGCTTCTCATAAAAACTTCTTGCAAGGTCATCTGAAATGGTTAATAATTCTGCATAATGGCTCCAACTCAATTTTCCAGACACTGTCTGGAATTTTGGATATTTGGAATAGAACAACCTGCACAAATAGATATTGCTCTTGCTAAAACCTCTGCCATACTTAGTTTTTAAATCTTTTGAAAGGTTTGTAAGCAACGAACTTCCATATTCAGCTTTTTCTTTTCCCTCCGGTATCTTACCCTTGGAGCCTTACTCTATTCTTAAAAGAGGAGAATTCCTTTCATTAAGAAATTACCTGCTCAGCAGCATGCTTCTTTCTTTAAACAGCTTCCGGAAGTAAGGATCTCTTAAGTCTTTGATGAAACGGATGGCTTCTCCGGTGGATTTCATTTCGGGGCCCAATTCCTTGTTGACATTGGGGAATTTATTAAAAGAGAATACCGGCTCTTTAATGGCATAGCCTTTCAGCTTTTTCTCCAGCCTGAAATCTTTCAGCTTTTTCTCGCCGAGCATGACCTTGGTGGCAATATTCAGATAAGGGATCTGATAGGCCTTTGCAATGAACGGGGTGGTGCGGGAGGCGCGCGGATTGGCTTCTATGACATAGACCGTTCCGTCTTTGATGGCAAACTGCACATTGATCAGTCCTTTTATATCCAACGCGCGGGCAATTTTTTCCGCATAAAACTCCATCGTAGTCACTTCCAATGGTGATAAGTTGAAAGCAGGCAGTACGGCATTGCTGTCGCCGCTGTGGATGCCCGCCGGCTCAATGTGTTCCATCACACCCATCACATGAAAATCATCTCCGTCAAAAATGGCATCTATTTCCGCCTCCTGGCAACGGTCTAAGAAATGATCAATAAGGATATGATTTCCGGGCAGATGCTTTAATAAGCTGACCACTGCTTTCTCCAATTCCTCTTCATTGATGACAATGCGCATGCGCTGTCCGCCCAAGACATAAGAAGGTCGCACCAATACCGGATACCCCACTTCTTTGGCAACCGCCATAGCATCATCAGCCGTAAGCGCCGTGCCGTATTTGGGATAAGGTATTTCCAGCTTTTTCAGCATATCGGAAAAGCGACCCCGGTCTTCGGCAATATCCATGTTATCAAAAGAGGTACCCATGATGCGGATGCCTTTTTCTTCTAATTTACGGGCAAGCTTCAGCGCCGTTTGTCCGCCCAATTGCACGATGACACCATACGGTTTTTCCAGTTCAAGGATCTCCCGGAGGTGTTCCCAGAACACAGGTTCAAAATATAATTTATCGGCAATGTCAAAATCGGTGGAAACTGTTTCAGGATTGCAATTCACCATGATGGCTTCATAACCGGATTCTTTGATCGCATTTAGCCCGTGTACACAGCAATAATCGAATTCTATTCCCTGCCCGATACGGTTAGGCCCGGAACCCAGCACCAAAATTTTCTTTTTATCCGATACTTTGCTTTCATTGGATAATCCGTTATCGCCGCTCACTGCCGCATCTTCGAACGTGGAATAAAAGTAGGGCGTGGTCGCTTCAAATTCTGCCGCACAGGTGTCCACCATCTTATAGGAGCGAACGAGGCCTTTAGCCTTCCGTTTGTGATAAACGATTTCTTCTTCATCGCATTTTGTCAGTATGGCAATTTGCTTGTCTGAAAATCCAAGATGCTTGGCTTCACGCAACAGGTCATCCGGCAAGGTATCTATATGATATTCGGATAATTTCTTTTCCATATCCACTATCAACTGGATCTGGCGCAGGAACCAGGGATCAATATAAGTCAGTTGGTGAATGGTTTTGATGGAAATACCTGCCATCAGGGCGTCTTTTATTCTGAAAATACGATCCCAGGTGGGTGTTTTCAGCTTTTCCATCAGTTGGTCCGCTTTTAAACCTGACTTGCCGTAATATCCCAGGCCGATCGCTTCATTTTCCAGGCTCTGACAGGCTTTCTGAATGGCTTCGGGAAATGTTCTGCCGATGGACATCACTTCGCCTACCGATTTCATCTGCAGGCCCAGCGTGGCATCAGCCCCTTTGAATTTTTCAAAATTCCAGCGCGGCATTTTCACAATCACATAATCCAGGGCAGGTTCAAAATAAGCTGAAGTATTACCTGTAATCTGATTCTTTAATTCATCTAAATTATACCCGATGGCTAATTTAGCGGCAATTTTAGCAATAGGATATCCGGTAGCTTTGGATGCCAGTGCGGAGGAACGGCTGACGCGCGGGTTAATTTCAATGGCGATGATATCCTCTGTTTCCGGTTTAATAGCGAACTGCACATTACATCCTCCCGCAAAATTTCCCATATTACGCATCATGCGGATAGCCGTGTTGCGCATTTTCTGGAAAGCTGAATCGCTCAGCGTCATAGCAGGAGCCACAGTGATGGAATCACCAGTGTGGATACCCATGGGATCTAAGTTCTCTACCGTACAGATAATAGCCACATTATCTGCCTTATCACGCAATAATTCCAATTCAAATTCTTTCCATCCCAGGACTGCTTTCTCAATTAATACTTCATGAATGGGAGAAGCTTCCAATCCGCGGTGCAGGGCTTCGTCCAGATCCTCTTTACTATGCACAAAGCCGCCGCCGGTTCCGCCTAAAGTGTAAGAAGGACGGATCACTAACGGAAAACCTATTTCCTGGGCAAAATCTTTCCCTTCTAAAAAGGAGTTAGCTGTTCTGGCAGGTGCAATAGGAATACCCAGCTCGATCATATATTCGCGGAACAGCTCGCGGTCTTCCGCCTTATCAATGGCTTTGATGTCCACACCGATCAGCCGTACATTGTATCTTTCCCAGATACCCAGTTCATCGACTTCTTTGGCTAAGTTCAGCGCAGTTTGCCCTCCCATGGTGGGCAATACGGCATCAATATGGGTCTCGGGCTTCTTTTGACATTCTTCCAATATCTGCTCCAGGCTCTCCACCGTCAGCGGCAGCAGATATACTTTATCTGCCATAATGGGGTCCGTCATGATAGTAGCCGGGTTGGAATTAATAAGAGAAACGCGGATCCCTTCTTCGCGTAACGAACGGGCGGCCTGAGAGCCGCTGTAATCAAATTCGCATGCTTGTCCGATAATGATTGGGCCGGAGCCGATGATAAGTACTGACTTAATGCTGTTGTCTTTGGGCATTTTTTATATCAAAGAAAGTTAGAGAATGATTTCCACCTGACTGCGGAAAATAAAATCGGGCAAAGGTAAGACGAAAAATGCTTTTTTGAAACATTATTCCACCCTGAAAACAAAAATTTCCTTGTGTTCAATGGAATAGGGAAAATAAATTTTATTGGGGCAGCCGAAAAGAACACCACGCGGCTCGATAGAATAAATCTTTTTGTACGGCGTTAGTCTGAGCATTTCAGAAAATTGATATACGACTTTGGGTTGAGGACATTCTTTATGGCATTCCGTTGCCATCGTTAATAATTCAAATATTTTTCAAAAGCTTGTTTTATTACCAGAATATTAGTTTATTTGTGTAATAAAATTATCCCTTTAATCATACTTTAATCCTAATTAATATGCAATCAATTAAGATTTTTCAGTCAGCCTTGATCATTTTTATGCTTGCTGCAGTAGTTTTCGCATCACAAAGTTGTTCAAAGAACAATAATCCAAAACCATCTACGCAGGGAAAATATTATCTGAATGCCGATATGAACGGAGCTTCCTGGCAGACAACCGATGTGGAAGCTGTAGATTCTGCTCAAGCAGAAATAGGAATAGCGGGGATCAGGATACTCGGACAAGACACCAGTGAGCTATTGATAGCTGTTAATGATCAGATTGCCTGGAAGAACCCGATCCCTATTAACAACGCATCTTCTTTCGCAGATTCGACCGTCACCGCCGTCATACTTTACAAAGGGAATATAAGGGATACTTCCACTTTTTATGGAACGCCGTTCACGCAGGGAGCTGCAGGTTCTATCACTATTTCGCAACTGGATACCGTCAATCATGTCATCACCGGTACTTTTAATACCACGGTGACTGCTGAAAATAACAAAACGGTCACTATAAACGGGAAATTTAATGCACGGGTGGCTACAAGCTTCTCACAATTACGCAATAACTTATTGAGCGACTTTCGATTTTGAGATTAAATCATCTTTTTAGCATTTCCATTGCCTCGCATAGTATCATCCCTGTGGGAATACCCCGAAAAACTAAATTTCTAATTTTACTACTTATTTAGTTTATTTGCAGAATGAAACAATTCATCGTATTAGCCGTACTTTTGTTTCCCTGCAGTTTCTCTTTCGCTCAGGCTGCTCTCAGCCCGGATAAGAATGTGCTGATGCAATATTTTGAGAACCAGGAATTTGCCAAGGCCGCAGCTTATCTGCAACCGATCGTACAGGCAGATTCTGATAATGTACAAAACCTCTCCTTGCTGGGATATACCTATTTCATGAGTAATCAGCTTGCCAAAGCCGAACAATGCTATTTAAGATTATGGACCAAAGATTCAACTAATAGCACAGCCTGTAATTATCTGGGAAATATCAATCTGAAAGAAAGCAATTATCCGCTTGCCTTGCATTATTTCTGCCGTTTAGTGGACATGAAACCCCGCGTGGCAGCTTATTATAAAGAAACGGCCTATACCTGGGCACAGGTATCTAATAATCCCGCAGCAGCTTATTACTACCGGCTGGCTTATTTTGCCAATCCCGATGACCCGCAGGTGGTAGCTTCGCTGGCAGACTACTGGCTGGGGCAGAAAATGTTTATCCGTTCAGACAGTATCCTCGATATAGCATTGCAAAGGGATTCTCTGAATGCCGGATTAATAGAAGAAAAAATAAAATCGGCCTATCTGCAGGAAAAATATCCGGCCATTTTCCCTTTAATGGAAAGAATGAAACGGATGAACGTCATTGACCTGAATTCATATTTATACGGCGGGATCGGGTATTATTATTTAAAACAGTATGATTCCTGCGTGGCGACATGTGATTTCCTGATCGTGCATCAATACCAGACCCTGCCGGTCCTTTTTTTGGAAGCCATGGCATTCAAAGAACAGAAAAAATATTCAGAAAGTCTGGCTACCCTGGATGAATGTATCGGCAAGGCGCTGAATAAGGAAGCCATTGATTATTTTTCTGCCAAGGCAGATATTTACGGCATTTTAAAGCAATACCGCCAAGCCTTCGGCCAATATGATACCGCGTATTATATTTTTCATGATCCCATACTTTTATACAGTAAGGCGCTGATGTATGACATTAAACTCAAAAAGCCCATGGAAGCCTTGCGATCTTACCTGCAATATTTAAAAGACACAGGCAATAAGCCGAAGCCGATGCAAAAGCCAATCTGGGAATATGTGAAAGCACGGGTGAAACAATTGGAGGATTGGGAGAAGAAGAAACATAGTTAATGCTTTATTTCCATTTTATTTGCAAAGTCAAAGTTTGCCTGAATTTATCTTCCCGACATCAAGATCATCCTGATGGGATATCATGATCACGCAATAACGGTCATTTTAGAATGTTCCCTCAAATATCCTGAGGGCGTCATACCGGTTATCTCTTTAAACTGCCGGTTAAAATTGGAAAGATTATTGAATCCGCAGGAATAACATATTTGTGATATACTCATTTTATTTTCAAGTAATAACTTGCACGCATATCCGATCCGGACTTCCAAAAGGAATTGCCAATATCTCTTCATGGTATGGGATTTGAAATACCGGCAAAATGAGTGCGGACTTACATTAGCGATCGCGGCCAGCTCACGGATGCAGATTTTTTCATGAAAATGCTCTAAGGTATAATTATAGATGTGGTTAATATTGTCTGTATATCCCCGGTTATAGGTTTTGGAAAATCCTGCGCTGGAAAGTAACTGGTATTCATTGGATCCGGAGAGTAGCTGCAGCATGCTTAAAAGTAAAGTGATCCGCTCAGCGCTTTCGGCATCCAGCATGCGCTCCATCATGGCGGTCATTTTGCTTTTGATTTTTCCTGTCATTTGGATCCCTCTTTTAGCCCGCTGCAACAATTCTTTTATAGGCTGAATTTCCGGCATATCCAGAAAGGTATCTCCCCAAAAATTCTCCATAAAATGGATGGCAACGGCTTCCACATGCAGATCTCCTTTATCTTTAAAATATTCAGGATCGCTTCTCCATAAATGAGGCAGGTTGCTTCCCAATAATATCAGGTCGCCATCAGAAAAAGGCTCCATGCTGTCCCCGACCAAACGCATACCGGCACCTCTCCTGATGAGAGTAAGTTCTACCTCGGGATGAAAATGCCAATGATTATATAAGTATGGACCCACGTCTTCCCGAACGCTGAAAGAATAATTATACCCGGTATCAATTTTTCGTAAGATTGGTTTCATAGGACAGATATTTTGAATTTATAAAGATAAAGATTTGCTCCTAAGCAACCAAATGTTATTGCCAATATTGTATCAGAAGTTGCCTACAAAATGGAAGCAAAGGCTTTTTAGCGCCTTTAACTTTGTATATGAATTCCCTTAAGAGTTACATCTCATAATTTCCCCTTTCCAAAGTTATCCTCCTTAGAAATTCACGGCATCCTTAAAAACAAATCTATATGAAAAAGAAAACTGTGCTCATCGTTCAGATGCTATCATTTTACAGTTTAGCCGGATTATTGCTGATCATTGGCACCTCCCCCCGCTTAAGGGCTTCAGCATCTTTATCCTTTCCCTGCCAGACAGAGGTAAGCGGGAAAGTAAGTTCTGCCGACGATGGTTCGCTATTGCCCGGAGTAAACGTAGTAGTAAAAGGGGCTCCTACCATCGGGACGACCACCGATAGCAGAGGACAGTTCCGGTTGTCTGTCCCGGATGGAAATGATACCCTAGTATTTTCCTATATCGGGTACGAGGAGAGAACGGTGCCCATAAATGGGCGCACCACTGTGAATGTTCAACTGGCGCTATCGTCAAAAAGCCTGAATGAACTGGTAGTAACCGGTTACATGACTCAGAAAAAAGCCGACCTGACTGGCGCTGTGTCCGTAGTCAGCTCCGCCGAAATTGCAAAAACTCATGGTGCAACCAATGTGCTGACCGCCATGCAGGGAAAAGTACCAGGAATGTATATTACAGCGGACGGCGATCCGGCCGGAAATGCCACCGGTGTGCAAATACGGGGTTTAACTTCAGTAAACGGAGCTCCCCCTTTGATTGTGATTGATGGTACTCCTGCGCCCGGGTTAAATTTGAGGGATATTAACGCCAACAATATCGCCTCCATACAGGTATTGAAAGATGCCTATTCCGCCAGCATATACGGCGCACAGGGCGCTGGCGGGGTTATCCTTATCCAAACCAAGCATGGTGTCCCGGGAAAATTGACTGTTACTTACAACGGTACGGTAGGATTTTCTGACTGGATGAACAAGCCTAAGCTGCTGAATACGCAGCAATATGGCCAGGCATTGTGGCAGGCAGCCGTCAATAGCGGGCTGGATCCCAACCAGGCAACAAGAATATACACTTTTCTATGGCACAAAAATGGACAGGGCATTCCGGTGCTGGATCAGGTTACTCCCATTAAGCAATTTAACGATACCATGTTTTCTGCCAATACCGATTGGCTGAAAGCCATCAGCAAACCCGGACTTCAAATGGACCATCAGATCACTGTTTCGGGTGGAACTGATAAATCCTCCACGCTTTTTTCACTGGATTATTTCGAGAATAACGGTTTTATTATCTACACAGGATATAAAAGATATACAGCCAGGCTTAATACCAATTATAAATTGATCAATGATCATTTTAATATCGGGGAAGATTTAGAAGTATCCCGTATGAACATCGGCACCGAACCCTATAATGGGGATATACACCAGGCGATGGTAGAACCTTCCATTATACCGGTTTATACGAAGAACGGCGGATGGGGTGGAACTGCCGTAGGATTAGGCATGGATGATTACTGGAACCCGGTAAGGGATCTTACACTGAATAAAGATAACCGCAATAAATATAATAAAATTATTGGCGACGTACATGCCAATGTTTACTTCCTGAAGCATTTTACTTTCCATACCCAGTTGGGCCTTATATATACGGAAGGTTACCACCGTAATATAGGATTCACCTTTAGGGAAGGAGGGGGTAAAGTAGGTACCATCAGCAGCGTTGATCAATGGTACTGGTGGGAAGCCAACGAAGACTGGACCAACACCTTGGATTATAAGCTAAGTAAAGGAAAAAGCGAAATAGATGCCTTGATAGGTACAGAAGCCAGTCAATATTTAACAGAAAATATGGATGGTAACCGCCAGGAAATTCAGTTCCAGAATTATAATTATGCCTACCTGAGCACAGCTACAGGGAATACAAGTGTAGGCGGAAGCGGGGATAAATATACCTTCCTTTCCTACTTTGGTAAAGTGAATTACGTGTATGATTCCAAATATTTGTTATCCGGCTCACTCCGTTATGATGGGTCATCCAAGTTTGGAATCAACAACCAGTTCGGACTTTTCCCTTCTCTATCAGCCGGCTGGATCATCAGTCAGGAAAAATTCATGCAGGCGGTTCCCTCTGTTTCAAGTCTGAAACTGAGAGCAAGCTGGGGTGTCAATGGAAATTCTAATATTCCGACCGGAGCCACAGAGAGTCTCTATGCGGCAGATTATAATTCCACTTCTTATGCCATCGCCGGGAATCCCACAGGCAATAATCCTTCCGGATTTTACAGGCTTTCCACCGGAAACCCTGATCTAAAATGGGAAACATCTAAGCAAACTGATGTGGGAATTGATTTCGGCTTTTTTAACCAAAGGCTGACAGGCACTATTGATTATTATCGTAAAGCCACCAACGGTATGTTATTTCGTCCGCCTTACTTAGGCACTATCGGAGAAGGTGGTTATCAATGGGTCAATGCGGCCGATATGAGTGACAAAGGAATAGAATTGGAAATCGGTTATCAAAGTAATCCTAATAAGGAATTTCAATGGGGCATCATCGGCAATATCAGTCACAATCAGAACCGGGTAACCAATTTACCGGTTAACGTGAAATATGCGTATGGAGGAAGCGCATTTAAAGGTGATAACATTGACGGACATCCTCTTCATTCCTGGTATGGCTTTATAGCTGATGGGCTTTTTAAAACCCAGAAAGAAGTGGATAACTCGCCTTACCAGCCTGGCAAAGGGCTTGGACGTATAAGATATAAGGATTTATCCGGACCTGAGGGAAAGCCGGACGATACGATTGATTATAATTATGATCAAACGTGGATAGGCAGTTGGGATCCGAAGGTAACCTTCGGGATAAGCTTGAACGCCAGTTGGAAAAACTTTGATTTTTATATGTTCTGGCAGGGTGTAGCCGGCAATACGGTGTATGACGAATGGAAAACATACAGTGATTTATATAATGTGTGGGTGCAGAATGGATTTAATCACCCGGTAAGGATATTGAATGCCTGGTCGCTTTCCAACCCAAATTCCAATATTCCGGCTATGGCCTGGGTAGATGCGAATAATGAATTGAGAATGTCCACTTATCTGTTAGCCTCAGGAGATTATCTAAAGCTCAGGAATATCCAGATAGGTTATTCATTGCCTCACAAATTAATTTCCAAACTGGATATACAGAAATTCAGGATTTATATAATGGCACAAAACCTGATCACTGTGAAGAAATGGTGGGGGAGCAATGCCTATGTAGGACCTGATCCTGAAACCCAGATCGGCCCGGGGGATGCTTCTTATAATAATGCTTATGTAGTACCGCTGATATGTAAAACCGGTGTGGACGTAACTTTCTAAATAATCCTATAAATTTTTTGAAGATGAAAAAGATAACTAAATATATCATTGCGGGAGCAGCATTACTATGGCTCGGCTCCTGCAGCAAGAAATTCCTGAATGTAACCCCGCAGGGCGTGATAACACTTGCAGATGTGAGCACCCCCCAAACGGTAGAGGGGCTGGTCATTGCCGCTTATGCCTGGGTACCGCACGAATGGACATTAGGAGTAAAATTAATGCCCTGGCTGGCAGACATCCGTTCTGATGATGCTTATAAAGGAGGGGGAGGCTTATCTGATCAGGCTCCCTGGTATCAGTGGGAAGTGTTTACATTGGTCACCCCTAACGTAGGCAATAACGACGGAATGTGGTATGGATCTTACGAAGGTATATCACGTTGCAATGCAGCCCTCAGGGCACTGGAAAAACTTACGGATGCACAATACCCTCAAAGAGACGAAGAGATCGCGGAAATGCGGTTCTTGCGCGGTGTGGAATTCCTTCAGTTAAAAAAGTGGTATAAATGGATCCCGTATTTTACCGAAAATGTAACTGCTGATTCTATTAAATTAATTCCCAATCACCCGGATACTGCAAAAAATGATTTGTTTATCTGGAATGATATTTTGCAGGATTTTGTTGCTGCCGCCAATGTGCTCCCCGGCACACAGGAACAGTTGGGAAGACCCAGCAAATATGCCGCAGATGCTTTTGCTGCAGAATGTCTGATGTGGATGTCTTACGGAGAAAATGAGCAAAACCAGGTGGTTAATATTAACAAAGCCACCCTGCAGGAAGCGCTGACTTATCTGAATGACGTCATTAACAGCGGACAGTACAGCCTCACTCCGGAATTTGGCCACAACTTTTTACCTGAATATATTGATCATAATCCGGGAACTATTTGGGCCTGGCAATATTCCTACAACGATGGGACACCCAACGGCAACCTGAATGGTGGTACCCCATTGAATGCACCCTGGTGGCCTCCGTATTTCAGTTGTTGCGATTTTCACAAGCCTTCCTACACGATGGTCAATGCTTTCAGGACCGGCGCAGATGGATTGCCTCTTTTTAATACTTATAATGATGAGAATATCACGAATAAAGATGCTTATTTCGCCGGTAATACATGGGATCCCCGTATTGGGCATACAGTGGCCATCCCGGGCCTTCCATGGAAATACCAAACAAACATTCTCTTTGATAGCAGCGGCTCCAGGGTACCTGCCGATTATGCCTATTTTAATTCGCTCAAAGAAAATGTACCTGCAGGCAGCCCTTATTTAGTCAATCTTTTCTGGATGTGGAATGCCATGGATATGGTCCCCATCCGGTACGACAGGGTTTTGTTATGGAAAGCAGAGTGCCTGATACAATTAGGTCAGTATCAGCAGGCATTGCCCCTGATCAATGAAGTACGGCAAAGGGCGGCCAACAGCACTAAGCTATTAGTATTTGCGAATGGCGATCCCACATTAAATTACCATATAACGCCATACCAGGACGGTGTGAATTGTACCTGGACGCCTCAGTTTGCCTGGGATGCACTGAAATGGGAAGACCGGCTTGAATTTGCTGAAGAAGGAGACCGGTGGTTTGATATCGTGCGCTGGGGTATAGCCGATAGTGTGATGAATTCCTATTTCACCATAGAACAAACACGACAAGGACCCAATAACTGGATGCCGGGCGTAGCGCATTTTACGGCAGGCAGAGACGAATATCTGCCTATCCCGCAAAATCAGATACATTGGGCAGCAGGGGTATATAAGCAGAATCCGGGGTATTGAGAGATGCCGGATAGGTGGATTCTTCATAGATAAAGCATAGATAGTGCATGGATAAAGCATAGATAAGCCCTATATCAAGCGTATTAAAAGCGCACTCGAGCCATAAACGAGGGGAATTCTATTATAGGAAGCCTGTGTTTTTTAAAATACTATTAGCTTATGCATAAGAATCACATTTCTTATAGGTGGATATCTATTCTTCTGGCATGCCTGACAATCACCGGATGCTTCATTTCCCGTTCCACTGATACAGTGCAGTCAGGCAATAGAGGTCCAGCGGGCAACAGGAGGCCGGTAACAGAACCGGATGTGGCCATCATCATTCCGGGCACTAAGATCTGCCAGTTGGTAGGCGAATATGACAGGGAAAGAAAACAATACACCCAAAACAGGACCTATAGCCGGTATCGCCTGCGCAACACTGACTTAGGCTCGCCTTTCAGGTTTGGCAACCGCACCTATATTTTATTTGGCGACACCCAGGGAGCGGTAGGCGGAGACCGCGATGCTATTGCTTATACTACCGATACTATACCTGACCATGGACTATCGCTGAACTTTATTCATGACAGCCGGGGTAATTATAAACCTGTTACCATTCCGGGTATTGAACAGGGAGCTTACGATGTGCCTATGGCGGGTGTGGATGTGAACGGTAAAATGTATGTTTATGCCACTACAGGGCATACGACAACCATAGGGATGGGCAGGTCTGTCATTGCCCGTTCGGATGATAGTGGGCATACATTTCATTTGCTCTATACTTTTTCATCCTTGCATTTTATTAATGTTTCGGTGATAAAAACAGAGGCTGTCCGCTGGCAATTATTCCCCGGAAACATGAGAGGGAAAGTCTTGGTTTTCTTCGGAACGGGGGCTTATCGCCGGAGTGACGTATATCTTGCCTGTCAGCCGGCAAAGGATATTGAGAATCCCCGTGCGATACGCTATTTTGCCGGGATCGGTCAGAATGGAAACCCACGTTGGTGCAAAAATGAACAGATGTCTGCCCCCCTTTTTGATCAGCCCGAAGTGGGTGAATTGTCAGTCACGTATAATAATTACATTGACAGATGGATATTGCTATATAATGCCGGTAACCCGCGAGGTATTAATATGAGAACATCCCAATATCCCTGGGGGCCTTGGACACAGGCACAGGTAATTTTCAATCCCTGGTCAGATAGCGGATATTGCCACTTTATGCATACAAGTTGGCAATCGGAGCATTGTGACAGCGTGATGGATCCGGGCCGGGAAAATGACTGGGGTGGTGAGTATGGCCCTTATCAATATGCTTATTTTGCCAAAGGCGATTCAACTTCTTCAAAACCCGGCACCACTATTTATTTCAACATGTCCACCTGGGATCCTTATACAGTGGTCTTGATGAAAGCAAAACTGGAGTTGAAATAAAATAGAATTGATTCGACACGTGAAGACCCGTATTTAGGATGTTGTTTATGATGCCGGATAAGCAAGATCCGGATAACTTGGTTCTCCTTAATGCGATGAACAACTGAATAGGGGAACCTTTTCACTAATGCTCTGCGAATGCCGTTGGCCTCAGGATAAAGTAAAGGGTTATCGTGGATACGTTTAATAGCGTCATAAACTTCTATTCTAAACTCCGTCCCAAGGCCTTTTCGTTGCTCATCATAGTAGCAAGCCGAATCATTCAAATCAGATACAGTAAGAGAAGAGTTATCAAAGTTTAATTCTATCCGTGAATCTCACTGCTTGCCAATAAAATATCAAAATATGCCAATTATTTGCTACTTTTTTTTATATTCCTTTTCTTTATTTGCGGTATATTTACACGGATGAAATTATATAGAACTTCCAAAGGAGTAATTCTTCAAACAGAAAACGGAAATTTTATCTTTGAAGCAGACTGGGACCGACTGATTAATGCTGAAGTATTGTATGCTGATCTGGATGAGTACGCCTTACATGCGGATAAACTGTCCGATCAACAAATGAATACGTTATGCGACGAATATTTATTGCCTCCCATTGGTAATCAGGAGGTATGGGCTGCCGGCGTAACTTATCTGCGCAGTCGCGATGCACGGATGGAAGAAGCCAAAGCAGGAGGGGGGGGCGATTTCTACGACAAAGTATATGAAGCCGCAAGGCCGGAATTGTTTTTTAAAGCGCTGCCGCACCGCGTGGCGGGTCATGGACAGGCAGTATATATCAGGGAAGATTCTACCTGGAATGTACCGGAACCGGAATTGACCTTGTTTATCAATGCTGCGGGAAAAATTACCGGATACACGATTGGGAATGATATGAGTTCCCGGAGCATTGAAGGGGAAAATCCTTTATATCTTCCGCAGGCTAAAGTATATGAAAGAAGCGCTGCTTTGGGACCCTGTCTCTATATCCCTAAAGAGCCCATTCCCTCAGACACTGCTATCACGATGATCATTTCCCGCAATGGAAAGGCTTTTTTCAAAGATTCCATACAAATCAATCGCATGAAAAGGCCATTGACTGAATTAGCTGATTATTTATATCGTGGCTGTGCTTTCCCCATCGGAAGTTTTTTAATGACTGGAACTTGCCTGGTACCTGAAAATGATTTTACTTTAATGGAAAATGATATAGTGGAAATCAGCATAGAACATATCGGCACTTTAATAAATAGCATAGAAATCTATAGGAGAAATCATATTTGATGATCTCTGACGTGAACATCTCTGATATGGTGAGATCCGAGATCACAAACTACATCAGACATCAGGCATTTTTAAAATAATACATTATGAAAAAACTTATCTTCTTTCTTGCACTCGCGATCTCGTTCCAACTGTCTTATGCTCAATCCGGTAATTTCAACGGACTGAACATGAATATGGGAAACCTTTTTCGTTTATCGGATGCACGAACGCGGTCTATTAGTCCTGAAAATCCAACCGGTGAGCGGGGTAAAGGTGGTATGGCAACACTCGAAAACGGGAATGCGCGTCATGCCGCACGGGATCTCGGGCAGGGATGGAAATTAAATCCTTATATTATCATTAAACCGGGAGAAACTTATACATTAGCTGATATAGCAGGCTCCGGCGCCATTGAGCATATCTGGATGACGCCTACCGGCAACTGGCGTTTTTCTATTCTTCGCATGTATTGGGATAATGAGACTTCTCCTTCTGTAGAAACGCCGGTGGGAGATTTTTTTTGTATGGGGTGGGGGCAATACGCCCAGATCAGCTCGCTGGCTGTTTGTGTGAATCCCGGAAGCGGACTGAATTGCTATTGGACCATGCCGTTCCGGAAACATTGTAAAATTACCATGACCAATATAGATACCAGACCCATGACTTTATATTATTCTATAGATTATGCGTTGACAGAGGTGCCTAAAGATGCCGGTTATTTTCATGCGCAGTTCCATCGCGCCAATCCTACCCGGGAAGGAATAGATACATTAGTATCAGGGATAAAAGGTAAAGGGCAATATGTAGGAACATACTTGGCCTGGGGTGTCCACAACAACGGCTGGTGGGGCGAAGGAGAAATGAAATTTTATATGGACGGCGACACCAAATTTCCCACTATTAATGGTACCGGCACAGAGGATTATTTTTGCGGCGCTTACGATTTTGATTCTGACCATAAAAATGCGAATGGAACGGTGAGCAGAGAATATACAGAGTTTACTACCCCCTATACCGGACTGCCCCAGGTCATCCGTGGCGATGGTCATTACAATGTCATGCAGCGGTTTGGATTATACCGCTGGCATATCCAGGATCCTATCCGTTTTGATCACAGTTTAACCGTTACTATTCAGGATCTCGGTTGGCACAGCGATGGATCTGGACGTTATTTAATTCAACATTCCGATATCAGCAGTGTGGTGTATTGGTATCAGACCGAACCGCATGCTCCTTTTCCGAAATTGCCGACGAAAGATGAGTTGGAAATAAATTAAGATAAACCACCAGGCACACCAAGATACACAAAGAAAAAACTTTAGTGATTCTTCGTGAACTTAGTGGTTAAAAAAAGATAAACTACCAAGCACACGAAAGTACACAGTGAAAAAACCGTGATGATTCTTAATGAGCTTAGTGGTTAAAAAAAAGTTACATATATAAAATCAAATCTTCATCGGATGAAAAAATTAACACTATCTGCATGTGTAATATTAATGCTAATAATCGCATCCTGTAAGAACAATAAATCCAATAACTCCGGATCAACAAATTATTCACAGGGGACTTTTGGCTATGACCTTTCTTTTCTGAAAAAAGAAGACAGCGGATTAGTGGTTTTAAAAAATGGAAGTGGAAGTGAACAAGTCATAGTTTCACCTAAATATCAGGCAAAAGTATTTACCTCCACTGCCAATGGATTAGACGGGCATAGTTTCGGCTGGGTACATTATAAATCCTTTTCGGGCCCGTTAGATCCGCACATGAATGCTTATGGTGGTGAAAACCGTTTCTGGCTGGGACCGGAAGGTGGGGTATATTCCTTATTTTTTAAACCTGATTCTTCCATGGTATTCAGCCACTGGCATACCCCTCCTCCTTTTGATTCACAACCATGGAACGTTGTTTCACAAAATGATTCCTCTTCGGTTACCCTGCATAAAAATATGGCATTGGAAAATTACAGAGGAACTGAATTATCAATTTCCATTGACCGGAAGATCTCACTATTAACCAAAGCTTCCATTGAACAACAACTGCAGATCCCGGCTAATGACTCTGTATCTATGGTGGGTTATGAAACGGATCAGACCATCACGAATACCGGAAACTTTGCATGGGATGAAAAAACAGGCATGCCTTGCATCTGGATATTGGATATGTTCACACCCTCACCCAATGTAGTGATCGCCATTCCATTCCATCCCCTAAAAGATAAAACCAAACGCATTGCCACCGCCGATTATTTTGGTCAAATACCCCCCGACAGGCTCATTTTCAAAGACAGCATTTTATATTTCAAAGCGGACGGGAAATCAAGAGGCAAAATAGGGTTACCTCCCTATCGTGCAAAGGGCATTGAAGGGAGCTATGATGCCGCTAATCATGCGCTCACCATACTTACTGCAGATATTGATCCCACTGCAAAATATTTATACCAGAAATGGGATACCACCGGGGCTACCTTTGATGGAGATGCGTTGAATGCTTATAATGACGGCCCGTTGGCAGACGGTTCTCAGATGGGACCGTTTTATGAAATGGAAAGTGTCTCTCCTGCTGCATTTTTACAATCGGGCGCTTCCTTATCGCACAGGCAAAGTGTGTACCATTTTACAGGAAGTGAAAAGGCATTGAATATAATTTCAGAGAAATTATTAGGAGTATCATTAGATGATATTAAGGATGCATTTCAATGAAGCAAAGCAATCGCCGTTCCTTTATCAAACAAGCCGCTATCAGCGGATTAGGCATTACCACAGCTCCGGGTTTATTGCTCCGGGATGAACGTACACACTCATCAAAGCTGCCTCATGAAAAGAAAGAGAGTTTTAATGATGAACATACTTTTAACGGTGCTTATTCGGGATCTTATCTGAACCGGATTGCATTTCCGGTTGGCGGCATTGGTGCCGGCATGTTTTGCATCGAAGGCAGCGGCGCTATTTCTCATGTGTCCGTTCGTCATCGTCCGCAAATGTTCAATGAACCCGGACAATTTGCAGCTTTATATATTAAAGGATTGAGAAACGGAGCAAAAGTGTTGGAAGGTCCCGTCCCTGATTGGAAAAAATATGGGTTACCCGGGGCAGGCAATGGAGAAGGCGGGACGAATTACGGGTTACCGCGTTTCAGTTATGCAGCATTTGAAGCACGTTTCCCGTATTGTGATATCAACCTGCATGATAAAGATATTCCTCTGACAGTAAAAATAACCGGATGGAGTCCCTTTATTCCAACAGATCCTGATAACTCCAGCCTTCCTGCAGGCGCCATAGAATATTATTTTGAAAATAAAAGCCATGACACATTAGAAGCTGTCTTTTCCTACAATACCCGGAACTTCATGAAACAAAATGGCGGGAGAAACAGCATACAAAAAATAACGAACGGATTAGTGCTTTCACAATCAGCCCCGGAAGATAAGCCCTGGATAGCAGGTGACTTTGCACTGTTCACTGATCAGGATAATACGGTAGGCGATTACTGCTGGTTCCGCGGTGGGTGGTGGGATCCGTTGACCGTAGCCTGGGAAGCTATTAAAAAAGGTGAAGTTAAAGAAAGAGAACCGGCAAAGGAAAACGCGCCCGGAGCCTCTTTATTTGTTCCTTTCCGGTTAAAACCCGGGGAGAAGAAGACTATCCGCATCATGATGGCCTGGTACGTGCCCGATTCCGATCTTCGCATAGGGAATGACGCCACTGCAGCCGAATTAAAAGCCAAGGTAGGCTGCGACCCTGCTTCAGGTTGTTGTTCTTCTCCTAATAGCTTAGGAATTCCTGTGGACGATCAATATAAATATCCCAAGTACAAACCCTGGTATAGCAGTAAGTTTCGGCATATTCAAGAAGTGGCAGATTATTGGAAAAATAATTACCACGATCTTTATGAGAAGTCAATGATCTTCAGGGATACTTTTTATGCAAGTACCCTGCCGGCTGAAGTCATGGAAGCAGTAGCCGCCAATCTGTCCATCATTAAGTCCCCTACTGTCCTGCGGCAGGCAGACGGACGTTTATGGGCTTTTGAAGGATGCAGCGATAATGACGGTTGTTGCTATGGATCCTGTACGCACGTTTGGAATTATGCACAAGCTATTCCACATTTATTCCCTTCTTTGGAACGCAGTCTTCGTGAAACTGAATTTTGCGAAAATCAGAGCGCTGACGGCCACCAGATGTTCCGCGCAGACCTGCCCATCCGCCCTGTGCACAATGATTTTTATGCTGCCGCCGACGGGCAGTTAGGCGGCATCATGAAAGTATATCGTGAATGGCATATCTCTGGAAATAATGAATGGATGAAAAAATTATTTCCTATGGTAAAAAAGAGCCTCGATTATTGCATCGAGACATGGGATCCGCAACATCAGGGTGTCTTGAAAGAACCGCATCATAACACTTACGATATAGAATTCTGGGGACCGGATGGTATGTGTACCGGTTTTTATTTAGGCGCCTTAACGGCTTTTATAAAGATGGGTGAATTTCTGAAACAGGATATTTCATTGTATAGTGAGCTGTATTCCAAAGGAAAATATTTTATTGAAAATGAACTGTTTAATGGGGAATATTTTTTTCAGAAGATAGAATATAAAGATTTAAAAGCTGCCAATCCGGTACAGGAAGCTGAAAAATCCTTTGTCGGGAAATATTCTCCCGAAGCTTTGGAGTTGCTAAAAAAAGAAGGTCCCAAATATCAATATGGAACAGGTTGCCTTTCCGATGGTATCATCGGTGCATGGATGTCCGCTATGTGCTTATTGGATGATCCCGTGAATCGGGAGAAAACACTTAGTCATTTATTGTCTGTGTATAAATATAATTTCAAAAATAACCTAAGCGAACATGCCAACCCCCAACGGCCTGCCTATGCGCTGGGAGATGAGGGGGGGCTGTTGTTATGCACCTGGCCTAAAGGCGGAAAATTGGAGCTGCCTTTCGTTTACAGCGATGAAGTATGGACTGGCATTGAATATGAAGTGGCTTCTCATTTAATGTGGATGGGGAAAGCGGAAGAAGGACTGGAGATAGTCCGTGCCTGCCGCAAAAGATACAACGGGCGTATCCGCAATCCGTTCGACGAATATGAATGTGGTAACTGGTATGCCCGTGCCATGTCAAGCTATGCGATGCTGCAGGGTCTTACAGGAGTAAAATACGATAGCTTAAATCAAACATTATATATTGATTCCCATATCGGCGACTTCACCACGTTTCTTTCTACAGAGACAGGATTCGGGAATGTATCTTTAAAATCCGGCAAACCTTTTCTTAAAGTGACTTATGGTCATATTGAAGTTAAAAAGATGATCATTAATGGAAAAGAAGTGTAATTACATCACAAAAGATCCTGCCCTTATTATTCCCGAAACCGGGATCAATGAGGATTGATGGAGCATCCATTTACCTCACCCTCTTTCCAAGAATTTCTTTCTTTTTTTGTTTTTTTCTTTTACATTTACACTTCTTATGAATCCCTCCTATTCAATTAGTATATCATTTTCAATAACCATAAAAACTTTTCAGATGAAAAAATCACTCGCAATCGGATTGATCGCATTCTTTTTCGCAGGTGCTGCCATGATGGTCGCTTCCTGTAACAATGCCTCTAAAAAATCTGCACAAAGTGCAGCAGACAGCCTGGCTTCGGCTGCTAAAAATGCAGTACAGTCCTTCAGTTCCCAGGTATCCAACTTTGATTCCACATGGACCGGCACGATGACCGTGCTGGATCAGCGGATACACCAATGGGACAGCACTTCCAAAACTTACAAAGGTACGCTCAAGATCAAAATGGATAAGCAGATAACAGCCTTGAAAGTACAGAGAGATTCACTGAAAGCTCTGCTCGGAACAGCAGGAAGTCAAACACAAACAAACTGGACAAGCTTCACTCAATCGGTATCCGCTAAATATGATACTATTCTCGCCAAAATGCAGAACCTGGCAAATGCCAATCAGTAACATGGACGACTAATTGTTGAATGGCCTCTTTGCTTTATTGTTAAATCATTTATCATCGAATTGCTTAAAATGATTCAGATATCTTATGCCACTCAATAAAGATGCGCTTACCCGTTACCGGCTTATTGATGAAAGGCTTAGGAATAATATGTTACCTAAGCCTTCTCTGCCTCAGTTGATCGAATATGTATCGGAGAAAATGGAAAAGGATGTTTCACGCAGAACCATTCTGCTGGACATTAAGAATATGCGGGAAAACGGCGATTTGAATTATCATGCGCCTATTGAATTTGATCACTATCAAAAAGGATATTACTATTCCGAAGAAGGATATTCAATCAATAATATGCCTGTGACGGAATATGAGCTCCAGGGACTGGAAATCGCTATCGGCATCCTCCGGCAATTCAACAATCTGCAGATCATCAAGGAATTTGAAGATGCTATTTTAAAGATAGCCGACTCGGTAAGCATCAACAGGAAAAAAAGAGAAGCAAACGGACTGATTCACTTAGATGCACCGCCGCGCTACAAGGGGCTGGAATGGATACCCGCCATAGCGGATGCGATCCGTTCAAGGGAAATACTCCGCATCAGCTACCAATCCTTTGACAGAAAAGAGCCTAAGGAATACCGGATTGAACCTTATCATTTGCGCGAATATAATAACCGCTTTTATGTTTTTGCAAAAAGTACTAAAGAGACAAAACCGGGATTACGCACTTTCGGGTTAGACCGCATCATTGATATATGGCCGGCAGGCCAATATTTTGAAGAAAAGAATTTTGATGAAACAGGCTACTTCAAAAATCTTATCGGCATTTCTTTTACACCGGATGAAAAGCCTATGAAAATAGTGCTGTCTTTTACACCTCAGCAGGGAAAATATTTAAAAACACAGCCACTTCATCAGTCACAAAAAATATTAAAAGATAACAACCGGGAATGTCGTATTGAATTAGAACTGGTACCCAATTATGAGTTAATGATGATTTTACTAAGCTACGGTTCAAAAGTAAAAGTCATTCAACCAAGAATTCTGGCGGAAAAAATAAAACAGGAAGCAGAAAATATGATGAAATTATACACCGGATAAAGAGCTAAAGAAATGGATCCTGCCGCTTCTGCATAATGATTGAACTACAATACACGCTAAGATTCTCAAGAGAGGACTTAATGTATTCTTTATGATAAAAAATGAATCACCGGGAGCACTTTGTATTGTTCATGATAAAAAACAATGGGACCATCAAGCTATCAAACAATAAGATCCTTCAATATTTCCACTTTCTATTCTCTTCTTTTTATCTTTACTTCATGAAAAAGTTCACGCTTACAGCTAATCTCATCAATATTTTCGAAGAAGAAATATATCCTGCGTATATTTCCGTTGAGGATGGAATTATTAAAAAGATCAATAAGATCAGTACACACCGGGATCAATCATTACCCTATATCCTTCCGGGCTTCATTGATGCGCATGTGCATATTGAAAGCTCCATGCTGGTTCCATCCGAGTTTGCCAGATTAGCAGTAGTGCATGGGACTGTAGCCACCGTTTCCGATCCGCATGAGATTGCTAATGTATGCGGAGAAGCCGGTGTGGACTTTATGATCAAAAACGGGAAAGAGGTCCCTTTCAAATTCTTTTTCGGTGCGCCATCCTGTGTGCCTGCTACGGCATTTGAAACCGCAGGCGCGACACTGGATGCAATAGCAGTAGAAAAATTATTACAACGAGAGGATATTTTCTACCTGTCTGAAATGATGAATTTCCCGGGTGTATTGCATAGCGACAAAGAAGTAATGAAAAAAATAGAAGCTGCAAAAAAAATAAACAAACCCGTGGATGGCCATGCGCCTGGATTAAGGGGTGAGGATGCCAAAAGATATACCGAAGCAGGCTATAAAGATACCGTTACCATCAGCACCGACCATGAATGTTTCACTAAAGAAGAAGCGCTGGATAAATTAAATGCGGGGATGCATATTCTCATCCGGGAAGGCAGTGCAGCCCGTAATTTCGAAGCCCTGATTGATTTACTGAATAATTATCCTGACCGCATCATGTTTTGCAGCGATGACAAACATCCGGATAGCTTAGTGGAAGGGCATATTAATCTATTGGTAAAACGTGCATTAGGTAAAGGGATTTCTCTATTTAATATTTTAAAAGCGGCCTGCCTCAATCCGGTATTACATTATCATTTGCCTGTAGGATTGCTGAGAGAAAATGATCCTGCAGATTTTATGGTTATTGATAATGTCGCTAATTTCAGCATATTAAAAACTTTTATCAATGGCCGCCAGGTCGCAGAGGAGGGAAAAACATTCATCCAAAGTATCCCGGTGAATCTTATTAATCATTTTAACTGTTCCCCAAAAACTCCGAAAGATTTTCAAATTAAATCCGCCGCTCCTGTGATTAACGTGATTGAAGCATTAGATGGGGAGTTGATTACAAACAGACTCATTGAAAAATCGGTGATTAAAAATGGCATTTTGTTTCCGGACATCGAAAATGATATTCTAAAAATAACCGTCGTCAACCGGTATTTGGATACTGCCCCTTCCCTTGCTTTTATTAAAAACTTCGGTATTAAAAATGGCGCTATAGCTTCTTCTGTAGCGCACGACAGTCACAACATCATTGCTATTGGCACCAGTGATGAATACCTTTGCCGGGCAGTTAATCTGTTAATCGAAAGTAAAGGTGGCATCTGTGTCATCGGCGATCAAAAAGAAAAGGTATTACCCTTGCCTGTAGCTGGATTAATGAGCGGCAAAGACGGTTATACAGTGGCAAAAGAATATGCAGCCATGGATAAAATGGTAAAAGAGACAGGCAGCCGGTTAAGGGCGCCCTTTATGACCTTATCTTTTATGGCATTGCTGGTAATCCCCCACTTGAAATTAAGCGATAAAGGATTGTTTGACGGAGATAAATTCGAATTTACCACGCTGTCTTATTCAGGATAGGATTTTTATTTTTCGATTCTTCTTTTTATTTTTGAGCGGTCATTGTATTTAACTGTACTTATTTGTTAACCTCAAAACTTCCATTGTTATGTTCCGCAAGATCCTGAAAGTCATTGGGATTATTCTACTCATTATTATCCTCGCTATTGCCGGTTTGCTTATTTACCTGAAAAAAGGATTGCCCGATGTAGGCGCTGCTCCGCAAATAACCCTTCAATCCTCGCCGGCTGTTATCCAACGCGGTGCTTATTTAGCAAACCATGTCACCGTTTGCATTGATTGCCATTCTACCCGCGACTGGACCAAGTTTGCAGGGCCTATTATTCCGGGTACGGAAGGCAAAGGCGGAGATAAATTTGACGAAAGCATGGGGTTTCCGGGAACATTTTATGCACGAAACATCACTCCTTTCAATCTGAAAGACTGGACAGATGGGGAGGTCTATAGGATGATAACCACGGGAGTAAATAAGAACGGTGAAGCTATGTTTCCCGTTATGCCTTATCATTATTACAGCTTGATGGATCCGAGAGACGTGGAAGCTATCATTGCTTACATCCGCACGCTTCCTGTCATTGATAATATCCCTCCCGCAAGACATATTGATTTCCCGATGAACTTTATCATTAATACGATCCCTCAAAAAGCACATCCGACTGAACGACCTCTCCCGTCGGACACCCTGGCCTACGGTCATTACTTAGTGCAAATAGCCGGGTGCCAGGAGTGCCATACCAGGCAGGTTAAAGGTAAAGTGGTCGGAGTCCCCTTTGCAGGCGGATGGGCATTTAACATGCCGGATGGAAGTGTGGTAACCTCTGCTAACCTCACCCCTGATAAAGAAACCGGTATCGGGAACTGGAGTGAGGCAGCTTTTGTAAGCCTGTTCAGGAAATATGCGGACAGCAGTTATACACCTCCTATAGTAAAACCAGGTGAAATGCAAACTCCGATGCCATGGAATATGTATGGCGGTATGGACACCACGGATTTAGCAGCTATTTATACTTATCTTCATAGTTTAAGTCCTGTGAAAAATGCAGTAGTGCTCTTTACTCCCTCTAAAAAAGATTGATTTTCATATAAGCTCAGCGTTAGACATAATAACTTAAATAATCTGAAAAAAGTCTTTTTGCATAGCTAACGGGGAATCAGTAAAAAAATACCGAATCGCCCTTCATTTTACCGAAGCCCCATTTTCAAAATATCAATTTTTTGTGGTGAAAAATGGAAAGTATCCTTTTGCCAATCCACTTGTACAAAACGGGGAGTTTTATACCCATATTCCTTGAAAAAATCTGATACATTATTATTCCAGTGGAAAATATAATAGGTAGTGCTGTCATTTATTTGGGTATTATTTCCGAAATTTAAATAAAATCCTCCGCAGGTGGGACATGCTCCATAATTCCATCCTGCAATAACAGCAGCAGTTCTCCAGGTAGGGGCAGGCGGATTCTTCTTTTTACAACTAATTATGAAGAAGCTACAAATAGCCGTAAATATCACAAGTTTCAGAAACGTTTTCATGTTGGTCAATTCCTTCTATTACAAATATAGTACTAGTTTGTTCACAACTTATTGACTGCCGGAATTTCTGATTGGTATTTTACATTTGAATTTTATTTTTCTTCGTACTTTGTGTGAATTTTATTCATCAGACTGTTATAAATAGATTAACAAATGGAATTGTCTATGCTTACCCACTCATTAAATCATAAAATCTATCATTATGAAATGGAGAAAGTTCAACGGGGAGCCTATCAATCTCCCTATCAAAGAAGAGGTGAGGCACGCCATCATCCGTGAGAAAGAAAAGGGATTCCGGCTGAAAGTATGTATCGGTACGGATTCCCAGGTAAAAGGCGTTGAAACCGAATTTGCCACCGTCATTGTTTTTCTGCGTGAACACCGGGGCGGATTTATGTTCATCCAGAATGATAAAACACTGAAACAATTTGCCATCAAAGAACGTATGCTCGTCGAAGTGGCGCGCAGTATTGAGATCGCCTATGAACTTTGCGATTTGTTCACGGAATATGATGTGGACATGGAAGTGCACGCCGACATCAATACCAATCCACATTTCAAGAGCAATGAAGCTTTGCGCGAAGCCATGGGTTATATTCTCGGAATGGGCTTTGCTTTCAAAGCTAAGCCGGACGCCTTTGCCAGCAGTTGCTGTGCAGATAAGATCGTAAATTAAGAGTAAACGTTATTCTTTGTT
Source organism: Chitinophagaceae bacterium (assembly GCA_004322015.1). Lineage (GTDB taxonomy): Bacteria > Bacteroidota > Bacteroidia > Chitinophagales > Chitinophagaceae > FW021-bin31. The sequence continues at coordinate 3,168 of SCQT01000260.1, read as the reverse complement.
TTTCTCTTTAGCCCAGGTATCTTTCAAGGTAACCGTACGGTTAAACACTAAATTATTTGTTGTCGAATCCTTGTCTAAATAAAAATACCCTTTCCTGATAAACTGGAAATGCTCGTCTGGTTCTGAATTTGCCAGGGAAGGTTCAATGAATGCATTCGGAATGATCTGCAGAGAATCAGGATTGATATGCTCCTTAAAATCTCCTTCGGCATTAGCCGGATCTTCCACTTTGAACAAACGATCATACAATCTCACTTCAGCTTTTTTGGCATGCGGAATACTCAGCCAGTGAATAGTGCCTTTCACTTTCATGCCGCTGCTGTCGTGACCGCTCCTGCTTTGGGGTAAGTATTCGGCATGTATTTCAGCAATATTTCCCTTATCATCTTTTTTGAAACCTATACACTGAATAATATAAGCGCTCTTCAAACGCACGGCACGTCCGGGACCTAAGCGGAAAAACTTTTTAGGCGGGTCTTCCATAAAATCTTCCCGTTCTATCCATAATTCACGGCTGAAAGGGATTGTCCTGCGACCTGCCGCCGGATCCTCAGGATTATTCTCAGTTTCCATTTCTTCGGTCTTTCCTTCCGGATAATTGGTAATCACTAATTTCACGGGATCAAGCACCGCCATCCTCCGTAACGCTTTTTTGTTCATGTCCTCCCGGATAAAAAATTCCAAAAGGCTCAGATCAATCAGATTCTCTCTTTTCTGAACCCCTACGCGATCACAAAAATTGCGGATACTTTCAGGCGTATAACCGCGTCTTCTGAAGGCGCTGATGGTAGGCATACGCGGATCGTCCCATCCTGATACAATTTTTTCATTGACAAGCTGCAATAATTTACGTTTGCTCATCACGGTATAGCTTAGATTCAGCCGGGCAAATTCGTATTGATGCGATGGAAATATTTCCAACTTGTCAATAAACCAATCATACAAGGGCCGGTGCGGTACAAATTCCAGGGTACAGATGGAATGAGTGATATTTTCAATACTATCGCTCTGACCATGGGCAAAATCATACATCGGATAAATGCACCATTCGTCGCCCGTGCGATGATGATGTGCATGCTTAATACGATACATCAGCGGATCACGCATCTGCATATTAGCATCAGTCAGGTCAATTTTCGCACGCAATACTTTTTCACCATCTTTATATTTCCCTTCCCGCATTTCTTTAAATAAGCTTAAATTTTCTTCCACGCTTCTTTCCCGGTAAGGACTTGCCGCTCCCGGAGTAGTGGGAGTACCCTTCCCTTCCGCAATTTCTTCAGGAGTAGAATCATCCACGTAAGCTAATCCTTTCCTGATGAGCCTGACCGCAAACTCATATAGTTGTTCAAAATAATCAGAGGTATAATGTTCATTTTTCCATTCAAATCCCAACCACTTAATATCCGCTTTGATCGAATCCACATATTCGGTTTCTTCAGTCACCGGATTAGTATCATCAAAGCGGAGATTGGTATAACCCGGATATTCCCGCGTCAATCCGAAATTCAGACAAATGGCTTTGGCATGGCCGATGTGCAGGTAACCGTTCGGCTCTGGCGGAAAACGGGTGACAATATTAGCATATTTACCTTCCTTAATATCTTCTTCAACAATCTCTTCAATAAAATTCAACGATTTTTCCCCGCTCATGGATAATATTGCTTTAGCCGGCAAAGATAAGAAAATGAGGGGGTTAAAAGGTGAGAGATCCTATTTATGTAGTGTAAAAAAAACCAACAGGAGACGAATATGTTATATAAAAGGGTTTGATGTAAGCAGGGCGGTAAAATTATTCAATGAAAATGTCTAACTTAGCCTTATCTATAAATAATCTGCCATGTATAAAAAATCTTATCTTTTGGCCCTTCTTTTTCTGGGGTGTACGTTTTTCATTGCTCAAAACAGCCTTGCACAATTGACTGCATTGTCTAAAGGGGCCACTGCTCCCATATTTACAGCAAAGGCAAGTCTGGCCGGACATGAAATCAATTTTTCATTAAAAAAAGCGCTTGCCAAAGGACCGGTAGTGCTCTATTTTTATCCGGCTGCTTACACTGGTGGATGTGATTTAGAAGCACATACTTTTTCAGAATTCAAGAATCAATTCACCCAAGCGGGAGCTACCATTATCGGGGTATCGGCAGATGACCTTCAACGATTGAACTCGTTCTCCGCAGACCCTCATTATTGCGCCGGTAAGTTCCCGGTAGCCTCTGATCCGGAAGGGAAAATTGCCGCGACCTATGGATTGAAATTAATTCCTGCCCGGCCTGGCGTTAAAGATGTAAGGGGAGCGGAAGTAACACACGGTTTTATCCCGAGAACCACATTTGTCATCAATAAAACCGGCAAGATTGTGGCAGTCTTTTCATCGGAGACTGACCATATTACACCCGCCGAACATGTGGAAAAATCTCTGGCAATTGTTAAGGAATTATAATAGGATTTACAAAAGTCTTCTTTCACGGGGTATTACCCACCCAATTAACCGCTGAACACACGCTTTTTTCAGGTGAAAAAAAAGCCTCGCAGTATGCACTGCAAGGCTTTAAAAAATACGGCGGCTACCTACTCTCCCGGATTAATACGAGTACCATCGGCCATGAGGGGCTTAACTTCTCTGTTCGGAATGGGAAGAGGTGAACACCCTCGGTATAACCACCATAAGGAAGTATGCTTAGGGCACTAAGCTTAACGCAAAAAGCAAGTTTCTGCTTTTATGCTTTTGGCTTTATGCTTTCAGCCAATAAGATAACATATTGGAAAATTGTAAATCACCTTGCTAAAAAGATTAAAGCGTACGGGCAATTAGTACTGCTCGGCTTTGATGTTACCACCTTTACACCTGCAGCCTATCAACGTCGTAGTCTTCGACGGCCCTTAAAAGGAAACTCATCTTGAGGAAGGTTTCGCGCTTAGATGCTTTCAGCGCTTATCCTGACCGGACATAGCTACCCAGCACTGCACCTGGCGGTACAACTGGTACACCATAGGTCCGTACGACCCGGTCCTCTCGTACTAAGGTCATATCCTCTCAATTTCCTGACGCCCACTACAGATAGGGACCGAACTGTCTTGCGACGTTCTGAACCCAGTTCACGTGCCACTTTAATAGGCGAACAGCCTAACCCTTGGGACCTTCTCCAGCCCCAGGATGTGACGAAC
>SCQT01000259.1 GCA_004322015.1 Chitinophagaceae bacterium | reverse complement strand
ATTACCGCCTTTTTTTCTCTTTCTCCTCCTTGGGGATAACTTTATTTTTTACCCGCTAAACACCTTTTTATCCACACATTGTGAATTACTTATCCTTTAAAAAACTACCGAACCATTGATCCTTAGGAATTGCAGAAAAAGAATATCCTTCCGGAAGATGAAAACAAAGAGAATCCGTCTGTATAAAGCCATGGGCAATATATACCTGATTCTTTCTGTCTGTGACCATCACAGGTATATCCTGAAAACGGTTGACAGGATTTAACGGAATGGCGAGCATCTTCCCGGAAGGTGCAGCATATTGGGGGCTACTGAATGAAACATTTTCTCTAACGAGGGGTATCTTTTGTTTTATAAAAGACAAACCAAATTTTGTAACATTCATTTGTAAAAAAGAATACGCACTTTTAACCCGCCTGATTTGATCACCGGCGGACAAGTTTTCCCATGCAGCTCTTTTTTGATACAGCAAGCCTTTAAAAACGGTATTTATATCGCCTTCAAGGTCGCCCGCGCTGTCAATAAAGAATGTGGCTATTCTCTTCTGAGTATTTATATTATCTGAATAATCAGGAGTACGTGTCAATTCCCCTCCGTCGGGAGTATAGATCACCACATTTCTATTGTCAGTGAATGAACCTAAATACCCAAAGGGTATGTAGGTGTTGGTACATTCCAACCACGTCGTATCTTTTCGAAAGGGAACGCAAAGAATCACGTGATTCCCCTGTCCGGCACTGGCAAACCCGGGAAGAAGACTGATGTCATTATCTCCGGCATTCACCTCCGTATAAAAAGAAGGAATGTTCACGGCTTTCAACAACGCCATGGTATAGTTCACAAGCGCCTTGCAATCTCCATAGCCTGCCTGATCTACTTCCGAAGCGGTCATAGGCATGAAACCTCCTCTGCCGATTTCAATAGCTACATACCTGTTCTTTTGCTGAGCATATTCATAGACTTTCCTGGCGATCTCTTCGGGTGAAGTTAAGCCTCTGGTCAGTTGACGTATATAGGATACCATTGCATCCGGCAACTTATCCCTTCCTTTGAGCATATGTTCATACATCCATTGACCATATTCTTTCCAGTTACTATAGTTTCCAGTCATACCATAATAATTGAAATGTTCAGGCGACAGAATAACTATGGGCACGATGGATTTAAAAAGAGGAGGACTGTAAGGCTCATTTGCAATTGCCTGCATATTGGATAGATTCCATTGATAGGTTGTCAATCCCTTAGCAGAAAAGCTGTCTGTTACAGGAGGCGACACATGCAAACCCTTATACCTGATGGGTATGTCATTGGGAGAAGATATGTTCAATGAAGACTGCTGAACAGATTCTCCGTAATTGTCACAGGGCATCCAGTCAGGAAGATATAAGGTGAATTTATATTTTTGCGTATATTGATATTCGATGGTATAAGGATAATCATAGCCTTCCGGTGACAGGCTCTTTACCCGGTTATCTTCAAATAAAGAATAATCCTGCACGGCAGTAGCATCATCAAAATCTGATTTTTTAAATTCCCTGATCAGCTTTCCGCCGGCATCATACAGTGCACCCGAAACAGACTCCAGCGGCCTGCTTTTATTGTAATACACTGCAATGGCTCCCAAATCTTTTCCATTGGGATTAAGGATCGTGATCACCTTTTTACTAGTGATCCATACAGCATCCGGTTTAGTAATGTGAATACTCATTACCTCATCCCTGACCACTGCATTGGCATGCAGCCTGAGACTATCCGGTATGGAAGTAACATCATAATCAGCCGATTGCGCCGATACCGGTATCATGAAACACAGCAGGCAGGATAGGAACAGGAGAAAGTGTATTTTCATATTGAAATAGATAAACCCAATTTTTTGAGAGTACAATAACCCCTCGTTGTGCCTGAACGATCCGGTTGTAAAACTCCTTTAGTACCTGATACTCCTCCGGCTGATAAACAGGTTGCGTCTGTTCCAGCAGAGTGGTTATTATAAGTTGATTGCCAATGATTTTTGTACCCAGCAAATATCTTCCTCCACCATCAGGCAACAACATAGCATGGTCGTCAGGAGAGGAAATGATATGGTAATCTTTAGGAAAATCAAATATTAACACGCTGAATAACTTTTCCGGCGCCCCAAAATCAACCGGATAATTTCTTATGGCCAGTTTGAACGGATTTTCAGAAACATAACTCTGGAAAAAGGGATTAAAGATTATTTTATCAGCAGACAAATCTTGCGATGGAGGCCATTTCACGTCAATATTTTCTACCAAAGCCGTATCCGGATTATCCAGATTGGAGATTGAATCATGAATGAAAGTGATATGGTTCCATTGACTGCCTGTAGCGGTAATATAATCCTGCAGGGAGTTATAATGATGTATTTCCTCTCTTTTGGATAAAGCCAGATATCCCCTGTACGTTTTTGTGATAGTTCCGGTGATATCTCCGCTGTCATTCAAACTTATTTTGGCCATATTGACTTGTTCCAACCTGACCGGTGCTGTCACCGGTATCCATTCGGAGGGTTTATCATGATAAATAACCCTTCCATTGCCATTAATACATGCTACAGGAAAGACGCCAAATGGCAATGACGGATCAGCGGCATCCAGTAGGCAGGTCTGTTGAGGTAATTGTAGCTGAACCAGCACATAATTAAAATCACTGATGACGGGGAACATATCGGGGGGCAGTCCATTATTCCTTGTGGAGAGCAGTACGGGATTGGCCTTGAATCCGCCTGCCCTGAGAGCCGCTGCCAGCGACAGATTAATATCTCCGACATTGCCCTGTCTTTTATCAAAAGATTCTTTAATACCGTTCTCGCATAATATGCCGTCGTAACCATCCCACCTGTAATGGTTTTGCATAAAGGCATATATCTTCCTGGCTTTGGATAACTCATCTGTATTTTGAGAATACAGAGTATCCAGGTATTTTTTAAAAAACGACTGGCCCCTTTTCAACTGGATCCCGAAATCTTTATTTAGTGTTAATGATTTATCCACATCAGACCAGGTCTGGGCTACCTTTTCCGAACTGCCGTCAAACCGGTGTATCGCCGATAATTCAAAATGCACCGCCGACAGAAAATTTTTGGGGGAGGTCATGTATTTTTCCCCTTTAAAAGCAGGGATGTCTTTCATCCCTAATTTCATTAAAGTGCAATCTGCTTTCCCCCCGTTAAAAGAGGTAAGACAATCTTTAACCAATGATCTTTCATTCTCTATCAGCTTATAATATCCTACCAGAGAAATATTATAATCGAAGTTAGCCGGAATACGCGCCCAATATTCGCTATACATCTTTGGAATGTTGCTTTGAAAATTCCAGCCGCGAAAATTATAAATAAAAGGAGAAAATAAAGTGTAGGACACCTCAATCACCGATCCTGCATGGACATCGGGAAGTATAAATTTTACCAGGTCAGTATAATGATCTTTGTTCTGCGTGAATATATTTTTTTGCTTAAGATCCGTTTCTGTAACGGACCCGTTAACCATATTAAAAGTACTGCCTTTAACATTATACACGTTTTCCACATGGGTGCTTCCGGACACTTTATGTATCGGCACTACAAAGTTTGCCTGATCCACTCCCTGGGTATTGAGAATTTTTATCCTTACATGATAATTAAATACAAGGAGGTTATCTTGTGTATTATCTATAAAAGTATTCCCGAATTCCTTTAATACAACAGCATTGGCTGTACTATCGCCTGCATAACTGGTCATAAAAAAATCCTCTTTGGGGATCTCGCCAAAATTAAAATCTCCTTCCTGCGCTGTGAGGGAATAAGAAAAGAAAAGACATAGGAAGAGGGTTAAAAATAGTTTCATATAAAATGATTAGATGATCAGGCCTATATTTTTACAGTTTTATAAAATTCATGCAGACACGTGCTTAATATTTCCATATCCTCTTCTGAATGCAAGGCATTTAATACAATCCTTGCCATTAACGGATCATTCTCCGAAGGATATCTGAAAGCCGATAATAAGATATGATATTGAAGGCAGAACTCATAACAGGCTTCCTCCCGAATACGATAAGAGGGAAGCCTCGCATCGTGCCGAATGGACGGAACACCTGAAATTTTTTGATCAAATAACAATATATTATTTTTTAAACTGGCAAGTTGCTTATCAAACAAAGGGCCGCTGTTATTCCACGCATGTATAAATGCCGGCGACATGCCGGTAGCCGCTGTAAACCAGGGTAATTTTTTAATAGCTTTAATATCTTCTTCCTCACCGGAAATGCCCCCCCCTTCACAACTGAATGCTTTGGCCAGTGAATAGCAGACAAGATAACGTATCGGGGGAATTTTTGGAAGGAAAGAGATTATTCCTTCTCCTTTTTCTCCCAGGATCCCTATGCCGTGTGAATCATCCACTAACAGCCTGACGGGGTTCCTGATCTGATCAAGCCATGAAAAATCTTGGACCTCCCCCGTAAGCGGATTAACCGATTCCATTACAATGGTAAATGACTCATTCACCTCTTCATTGACTTTACCAATGATATCTTCTCTCCATTCTTCTGAAACCGGGGTTGAAGACTCCTGAATATGCAATGAAGGATGAATGCCAGGTGTATAAAGCAGCCTGCTATGTTCTGCTGCAAACGAGGCGGCAGCTTTAGATGCCATATATCCCGAAGAAAAGGAAACGGATGCAGGCAAGCCAAGGAAGCCCGATAGCTTTTCTTCAAACTCTTCATATAATGCTGAACGGGTATTGCTGATACGCGAAGAAGGGAAAACAGCTCCATATTTTCGGGCGCCTTCCATAATTAGTGTATTAAATTCCGGAAGGGAAGTCATCCCCAAATAGGCGAATCCGGAAAAAAAAAGGAACTCTTCACCATTCACATAAGTTGTTCTCCCCGGTACCCCTTCTATTTGGATCATGTGTATTACTTTTCTGCTTTAAGATGTAAAGTCATATTGAAGTCAGCAATAAGCGTGTTAAAATCAAAGAAATGAGCATCCAGCTTCTGTATCTGTATTTCTTCATACATCTTATTACTATATAACGGATATAATGAAATAGTTTGCCCGCCGCTGTTAATATGATATTTGCCTGTATCTGATTTACCACTGAAAGATGTGATAAAGATACTGTCTGGCAAAAACCGAAACCAGGCATTTTTATAAAATCCATTTTTAAGATCCTGTGCACGGTTGTAGGTTTCAATATCAAAATTACCGGGAGCGGTTACGTCATACACTTCCCATTTCTTATTCAGCAATAATCTTTCTGTTTTTGCGCGACCACACGAAACAAGCAGAAGGATGCAAGAAAATAAACCAATAATAAAAACATATTTTGAGTTCATAGATGAAGAACTTTTTACTGCCGGTGTTGAGCCTGCATCTCTTTGGTATATTTCCCCGACCCTCCTCTTGGAACAGAAAGATTCTGCCAGTCACTACCTTTAATTGTTTTGGCAATATATACTATCTGCCCGACATGAGAAGCATAATGAGCCACCTGCCTGATCAGGGCATCTATAACCGTAAGCTTTTCTCCCCGTATGACAATTATTTTTTGCAAATCCTGATCGGTTAATGTATCCAGCGTATGGATCAGGCAATTCCACCCATCATTCCACAAGGCGAACAGCTGGTTTTTATCTGCCTTATCATCCTCAAATTCATCATCCCTTTTTCTCCAGGGTTTCTCCCCGTCTGATCTTAAAAAATCAGTAAAACGGGAAAGCATGTTACCATGCAAATGCTTTACAATGATGTAAATCGTATTGTCATTTTCATTATGTTTCCAGTGAATTTGCTTGTCATTTAACTGGTTAATGGCTTTTTCTCCCAATTCCCGGTACGAGATAAATCGTTTGGCAATAGTCTCTATGGTACTCATGCTAATTTTGTTAAAAGTGAAATATCAAATTTTCAAACCTAATTGTTAATGTTCAACCAGTGTCATTAACCGGTCGGCGAGGACACCAACATGCCCCATAACCTTATCTAAAGGACATTGAATGTCAATATTCAACACTCAATTTTCGATCCAACCCGGAACACGAAACCTCCAACACGGAACTTCTGGCCCGAAACCCCAAACAGCTAATACCCATCCGCACTATCATCTCCCCTGTCGTCGGCTACTGCCTCAATGGAATCCTTCGTAATTTTAATAACTTCTGCCCGTCCGATAGAACCCCTTTCCTGGAATGTATAGCCCATTTTTACCATTGCCCGCTTAACGGAATCCGGAAACCCTTTTTCTATATATACCACATCGGGATTCCATTGTTCATGAAACTTGGGCTTATTGACCGCATCATTGATATCCATCTTAAAATCGAGAATATCCACCACGGTCTGAAAAACCGAAGTGATAATAGTTGCCCCACCCGGTGTTCCTAAGACAAGGTAAGGCTTATTATCTTTTAAAACAATAGTGGGGGTCATGGAGCTTAACATCCGCTTGCCGGGTGCTATGGAATTGGCTTCTGTTCCCAATAGTCCGAACATATTAGGATCCCCGGGTTTGGCGCTGAAATCATCCATTTCATCATTCAGGAAAAAACCGGCGTGACCCACTACTACCTGGCTGCCATATAAATTATTCAAAGTATAAGTGACCGAAACGGCATTCCCTGAATCATCCACGACTGAAAGATGTGTGGTTTCTTCACTTTCCGAAGGAACGGCACCGGCGCCGATGCTGTCGCTCGGTGTCGCTCGATCAGGATTATAATCAGCCATTCGCTGTTTCAAATAACTTTCACTTACCAATTCTTTGACAGGCACTTTTACAAAATCAGGATCACCTAAATATTGAGCCCTATCGGCATAAGCCCTCCTTTCAATTTCTGTCATCAGTTGCACAGATTTTACAGATTCAAAACCATATTGATCCACCGGATAATTTTGCAGCATGCCCAACATTTGTTGTAATACCACGCCGCCGCTGGATGGCAGGGGCATCGTTTCAACAGTATATCCTTTATAATCAAAGATAGCCGGTTTCCTTTCTTTCGCCCGATAATTCTTTAAATCCAGTAAAGTAATAATGCCGTTACCACGTTGCATTTCCGCTATGATTTTCTGTGCAGTTTCGCCTTCATAAAAGCCTGACTCTCCTTTATCTCTGATCAATTCAAGTGTGCGCGCTAAATCTTTTTGTATTAAAGTATCTCCTGCATGCCATCTCCCCGGGTTTACAAATACAGGCATGACCGTATTATATTTTTTGAAATCGGACTGGCTTCCATTCAGCCAGCGTGCCTCCGTGGCAGTGATGGCATACCCCTTCTCAGCCAGATCAATAGCAGGTTGTATCAGCTCTTTCATCGGTAACCTGCCATATTCTTTATGCGCCAGAAAAATACCTGCTACAGTTCCTGGTACGCCTACGGACAAATCACCATTGCGGCTTAACTGAGGATCTGCATTTCCGTTTTTATCCAGATACATGTCGCGTGTAGCCTTTCCCGGCGCTTCTTCCCTGAAATCAATAGCTGTATTTTTTCCGTCATTTAAATGGATCACCATGAATCCACCGCCGCCGATATTTCCGGCAGCAGGATAGACAACCGCCAGTGCAAATTGCGCAGCAATAGCTGCATCCACCGCATTACCACCTCTTTTCAATATCATGGCGCCTATTTCACTTGCCAGCGGATTGGCGGTAGCGATAGCTCCATGCTTCACCGTAATCCGTTTAACGGAAGAATAGTGATAGGGATTGATCCCCTGAGAGCTACCCATGTAGTTGCACGAAACAGCCAATAATACGACCAGGATCAAAGGAATCAATTTCATAAATATCTATTTGGTATTTTAACCTTCAAATCTTATTGATTTTGGTTTTGTCAAGTCAGGGTAAATAAATGATGGAGCTAAGATAATAAATATGAATATTCTACATAGATGATTTTGATGAATGACCTGAAGCATGATCAAAAGATGGATTTATTTTGTTTTCTTTGCCTTTTTATAGCCATTTAAAATAAAGTTCAGCATGCTCACAATAGCCATAGATATGGATGAAGTCATTGCCGATGCCGCTAAAAAATTAGAAGCATGGTATCAAAGAGATTATGGAAGGGTTCTTACAGAAACAGAACTGTATGGCAAAAATTTAGACGAAGCTGTCCCCTCCTTGCATGCCGGCGTATTTCACCAATATGCCAACACTCCGGGATTTTTCCGTGATTTGGAAATGATGCCTTGTGCAGATTCTATTTTGGAGCAGATCAATAAGAGTTACGGGCTTTACCTGGTATCTGCCGCTATGGAATTCCCGAATTCCCTGAAAGATAAGTTTGACTGGATAGAGGAAAAACTCCCTTTTATTACCTGGAAGCAGATTTGTCTTTGTGGGAGTAAAAGCATCATACAAACGGATATTATGATTGATGACCGCATCAGAAATTTCAGGAGTTTTAAGGGGAGGAAAATTTTATACTCTGCACACCATAATATGCTGGAAACAGGTTACGAAAGGGTCAATAACTGGAGAGAGATTGAAGAAAAGCTGCTTTGAAAATTAACTTGTATGGAGTAAGGGCACTGAGACCTTTATTACTTGCCGCTAATCCCTATCTTTGTCCAGGCTTTATATCATATAAAATATGGCAAAATTACAATTGCACAATTCTCTCACAAGGAAAAAGGAAGTTTTTGAGCCTATAAATCCTCCCTACGTGGGGATGTATGTTTGCGGTCCCACCGTATCGGGTGAATCTCATTTGGGTCACGCCCGGCCCTATATCACTTTTGACGTGGTATTCCGTTATCTGACTCAGCTCGGGTATCATGTGCGTTATGTACGCAATATCACGGACGCTGGGCATTTCGAGGAAGAAGGCAGGGAAGCTGAAGATAAAATTTCTCAGAAAGCATTGCTGGAACGCCTGGAACCGATGGAATTAGTTCAAAAATATACCAACCTGTATCACTGGGCCATGCGGCAGTTTAATTGCCTTCCTCCGAGTATTGAACCAACAGCTACCGGGCACATCATCGAACAAATAAGTATGATCAGGAAAATCATGGATGCAGGTTATGCTTATGAAGTAAACGGGTCCGTTTATTTTGATGTAAAAAAATACGCCGAACATTATCCTTACGGCATTTTAAGCGGCAGAAAATTAGATGATTTGCTGGAAACTACCCGCGACCTGGAAGGCCAGGAAGAAAAAAGAAATAAAGTGGACTTCGCCTTATGGAAAAAAGCCCCCCCTGAACATATCATGCGTTGGAAAAGTCCGTGGGGGGAAGGCTTCCCAGGATGGCACATCGAATGTTCAGCCATGAGCAGCAAATACCTGGGAAATCAGTTTGATATCCATGGCGGAGGAATGGATTTGCAATTTCCGCATCATGAATGTGAGATAGCTCAAAGTACGATAGCCTTGGGTGAAATGCCCGCCCGTTACTGGATGCATAACAATATGATCACCATTAACGGAAGAAAGATGGGAAAAAGCTACAATAACATCATCAAGCTGAGTGAAGTATTCAGCGGAAATCATCCCTTGCTCGAGAGAGGATACAGCCCGATGACGGTACGTTTCTTTGTATTGCAAACACATTATCGCAGCACACTTGACTTTTCCAATGAAGGATTACAGGCGGCAGAGAAAGGATTTGAAAGGTTATGGAGCGCTTATGAGGTATTGAAAAACCTGCCGGAAAGCGGTGCAGATATGCCGGCAGATAAGGAACTGGATGAACAGGTAACAAAGCTTTGCAGGGAATGTGAGGAGTTTTTAAATGATGACTTCAATACTGCCAAAGTGTTAGCTAACCTTTTTGAATTAGTTCCCATTATTAACTCTCTGAAATCAGGGCAGATAAAGACAAACAACCTGCAGAAAAAGACCTTTAGTCTGCTGAAACAAACCTGGAAAATATATCTGGAAGATATCCTGGGACTGAAAAAAGATACAGGCTCGCAGGATGATAAATTAGCAGGTGTCATGGATTTGTTATTGAGTATCCGGAAAGATGTCCGTAGTAAAAAAGATTATGCCACTTCCGATAAAATAAGAGACGCATTAAATAAAGTGGGTATTACCGTGAAAGATGAAAAAGACGGGGGGGCAAGCTGGTCAGCTAATTAAAAAACATAACCCTGTTCTGATGAATAAACAGCATCATTATCATTTATCGCTCGACTGGACGGGTAACACCGGAAGAGGCACGGAAAACTACCTGAATTATAAACGGGATCATGTGATTAAAATGGTTGGAAAACCCGCTATAGCTCTCTCCTCCGATCCTGCCTTCATGGGAGATCCTTCAAAATATAATCCTGAAGAATTATTGCTGGCTTCCTTGTCGTCCTGTCACATGCTTTGGTATTTACATTTATGTGTAATCAATAATGTAATCTTTTTAAAATACAGCGACCATCCGGAAGGCATTATGGATGAGGAAGCAGACGGTAGTGGAAAGTTTACTAAGGTTATTTTAAAGCCTGAAGTTATAGTGTTGGATAAAACAATGATTTCAACAGCATTGGAATTACATAAGGAAGCAAATAAGAAATGCTTTATTGCCAACTCCATGAATTTTACGGTACTTCATCAGGCAATTATTCGCATGAAGAAAAAATAAAAAGCGGATAGCAACTATACCATCCGCTTCACTTTCCGCATCAAACAACCTTACCATCATTTCTTTTGTACAACATTACCTTCTGTAGTATACAGTAATGCACCTAATTGCTGTATCACACTGTTAGGTACATTTAATTGTGTAGCAGCGGTACCCACATCTCCTACAAATTCATTAAAGTCAGAACTATCTGAAGTTGGATTCTGATCAGAGCCAAATCGCGGATTGGTTGCATGATTATGTGCGGCAACCATAGATAAGCCGGTATATAATCCCTTTTGACCACTTACTGCCTGTTGC
>SCQT01000258.1 GCA_004322015.1 Chitinophagaceae bacterium | reverse complement strand
CCCAACTACCGCACCTATGGCTTTGCACTTCAGGGCTTCTTCTATGACCCATAGCGCTTCTTTTTCACTTCCTGCATCAATGAATATTACCCGGTCGGGATCTATGCCAAATACTTTTAATGCCGGTGGAAATACCTTCCTGTGCAGGCTTACCCAAATGCAACACGGGTTAGACTTCATCGGCGTATTCAACAACGCGGTAATAAAGCCCGTGGTGGCTGCTGAAGCGGCAGGTGTCGCGCTTATAAATTCGTGAATGGCCCCGGTAGGAAAAGCCTGCCCGGGCATGTTTTCCAGTATAGATCCTAATGCCACATGGGGTTGCTCATGGCCAGGCTTCGCGTCCAGCCCCTGCAAACAAAGGATTTCTTTGCGCAACAGGTCCATCTTCTCCTTTTGATCTATCTGCATATAGTTTGATTTAAAATAACTATCTTTGATACTGGTAGTATCATTAATATGATTCCAATAATATCAATTTATGGACAAACCACCAAAAATATTTTTTCCGGAGAATGTTAAATTCCTGAGGAACAGGAAAAATGTAAGCCAGGAAAGTCTTGCCCAACAGATGGATATGACAAGGGTTAAGCTGAATGCCATCGAATCCGGGAAGACTAAGAATCCCGCTTTGGAAGACCTGGTTAAATTCTCCGGCTTTTTCAAAATCAGCATTGACAGCCTACTCAGGGTAAACCTTTCCAAGCTGCCGGAATTACAGTTGCGGGAGTTAGAGGCAGGTAATGATGTATATATGACTGGCGGGAAGATAAGGGTGCTGGCAATCAGCACCGATAAGCAGAACAATGAGAATATTGAATATGTGCCGGTAAAAGCCAGGATGGGCTACCGGAACGGTTATAATGACCCTGAATATATTGCTACTTTGGCTAAATTCAGCCTGCCCAATCTGCCAAAAAACAAAACATTTCGGATATTTCCAACTACCGGTGAATCCATGTTGCCTCTCAAGCCGGGCACGGACTTAATCACAGAATATGTGGAAAATTGGGAAAAGCTTAAAGATACCCCCTGCGTATTAATCCTGAAATCAGCAGGAACAGATTTTGTTTTTAAGTTTGTAACTTTCCAAAGGAAAGAACGTAATTTTCTTTTGCGTTCACTCAATGAAGGAGAATTTTCACCATATACTGTGCCGGCAGATGAAGTGTTGGAGGTGTGGAAATATTTCAGGCATATTGAGAATGAACTGCCTAAAGGAGAGCCTTCTCTCGCACAACTGTCAGCAGCAATAAAGGAAATCAGAAATGAATTAAAAGAACTGAAGAATTAGACTTTTGATTTATTTACTCACCTTACGCAAGGGAAATGCGTATAACTGCAGGGTAAAATTAATCAATGACGGTAATTAAAACCGGAATTTTTCTTAACTTAGTCGGTAAAGACGAATACTTCTATATGATCGTAGCCCTGCCTTATGAAAAAAGGAGAAGACATAGAAAGGAAAGCGATTCCGGCTTATAAGGATACCGATCTGACCGACCGGCCGGATGAGAAATGGGCGCCTATGCCGGAGTTAGAGACCTATTTTATGGTGTCGAATTTCGGCAGGATAAAAAGACTTGCAAGGGAAGAAAAGCATGGGGTTGGTAGTGAGTATATCACACCTGAAAAGATGATCAAGATTCAAATAGGCAGAGCATTTAATACAGTCAAGAAAGATTATACTTATCAGTTGACTATTAATCCAATGGTTGATAACCAAATTCATCACCACTCTGTTAAGCGATTGGTATATTACTGCTTTGTGGAGCATTTTGACCTGCATGACCACAACTTAAATGTAATACCTAAAAATGGCAACGGATTCGATATCAGACCCGATAACCTGGCATTAGTAAGTATTAAGAAGAAAGTAAACAGGTCTATAGACAAAGGCCGGATGGTCAATAAGTTTGAGTATGTGGACCGTGATAAAGCCGTCAGAAATTCAAAAAAGAAAACCTCTAAAAGAATATACCAGTATGACGGGAAGGGCAGATATTTAAAATCCTATCCGAGTATGCACGACGCAGAAAGGCAAACGGGAATTGCCAACAATAAGATCTGTGCGGTAGTAAACAGGCGTCAGGTAACGGCGGGGGGCTTTTACTGGCGTCATCATAAGGTAAAGCAAATTGATATAGACGCTATCGTGAGTAAACGAAATGAACATCGCCGGCAAGTGAGGGGCACCAAAGTAACACAATATGACCTGGAAGGCAACCCCATAGCCTGTTACAGCAGCTTAGCCGACGCGGCGGCGGCAGCCCATTGCCATTATACTAATATTTCCGCCACAATCCGCGGCTTGGTAAAAACAGCGGCCGGCTTTCAATGGCGGCGTGGGGAGAATAAAGAAAAGATAAAAGCGATTGACTGAAATAGAAGCCAAGTCTCTACACATCAGGTGTATTGCATTATCTGGTTCGTTATCGGCACTGATAAAATATAATAGGTGTATGGTTTGAGGCCCGGCATAATTTCCTCCACCGGGCAGTCCAAAATATTTTTAACTGACCCGTTCTGAATCAGATATTTCCAAGTCTTCGGCAGAAATCAATTTGTCATTTTCAATATCCCTTTCACTCATCGTGAGCATCTCTATTTGATGGGCATTTAGGGATACCATGTTATTTTCTCCAGTAGAATCAAAAAAATTATTGATTGCCTTTTTCTCCTTCTTGGTAGCCATGATACGACTGATGAGATTATTTTTTATGCTATCTAAAGTAGTCATGGTCTTTCTGTTTAAATAGGATAGCTTATAATATTTTCCAATATCCTACCCTGTGCGATCCAATGCGTTCAACCCAAATTTTGCAGTAGCAAAATTTCTGCGAAGCAGTGACGAAAAAATGGCTTCTTTGCCATTTTTTGTCAGGGTTAACCCCGACAAGCTATGCTTCGTCGGCCCAGACGCTTCGGTC
>SCQT01000278.1 GCA_004322015.1 Chitinophagaceae bacterium | reverse complement strand
TTCGTCCAGCGTCAAAGTCGGCCGTAAGCTGGAGATACAGCGCTCGGGTGTGCGTACACGACAATCGGCAGCCGGGGAAGCACAATCAGCTCCAGGTTTGACGTCCCGATCGGCCGAGCGGAAACCCGGAACAAGGCTGCGAGCGTTCTTTGGCGGCGCCTGCGCGTCTGTGCATCGTTCTTCCGCCTTTGACGAGCCTCCCCATGCGCCGCGTGCGTATCGCGAGCCCCGAAACCTCGAGGAGAAGCGACGGAGACGGTGCGAGCATGCGGGTGAGCGGGACCACATCGGCAGCGGCGACCGACGGCTCAACTTTGCGTCCTTCAGACGGATTCGACAGTAGTCGTTATTGTGGGCGCTGTGCACATACGCCCTCGAAGCCCTGCATCCCCTTGCCGGATTTTCAGCACCTCGTCATCCTGCGTGAACTCGCGAGGCGCGGGTCGCGATCTGGTCAACCTTGACAAGCGGACAGAGATAGCCTTCGGCCGAGCTGCCGAAGTGTTCTGCAGCTGTATCCGCGTTGCGCAAACCTCCTCTGCCGCAGTGTCGGGGTGTGCTGATGTGCTGGACGTCGAGGTGCGATGAGAGGTGCAAGGCGTTCTCGGTGTCGCGGGAGCAAGCGGTTCACCCATTAAGGGCTTTGAGCTCTGCAACAGCGCCTCACGAAAGCCACGGCCCCAGCAGGCGGTGTTGTGCGAAGCTGAGGAGAACAAGAGGTGGGGAGAACGGTGGTCGAACCTCGTCACCTCGCTCGATGCGCTAGATTGGCTAGATGGTGATGCGATAGCTTTCAGCAGACCCTGTACCAGCGCCCATACTGTGCTATGCCGCTCCCACCACTCGAGACGACCTCTCCCATCGCCTGGCAGTACACGGCCGAAGGAGGCGCCAACCTCGTCGTCTCGTTCGCTGGTCCTGCTGACTCGCCCTTCTCGGGCCATGCTCTCAGGCTGAGGAAACGCAAGAAGCGGGCAGGCGGGGTCAAGGGAGGGGAGGACGCTGTTCCTTCAGAGGTGGACGTCGAGTTTGGCGCGAGGATCATCGCGCCGCTCTTAGGCGAGGCGAACGTTGTCGTGATGGAGAAGGTGCCGCTGTCGCGAGACTGGCTGGAGGAGCTCGTCGAGGACATGCGGGCGCAAGGAGTGCGGCCGGCGGAACGGGAGGCGGAGGACGAGGTCGATCTTGACACACCCGAGGGCGTCGTTGTGGAGGACCTCATCGCTGGCCGAGGGGTCATTGCCGTCGAGATCAAGGTGCGCTCGGCGGAGTCCTTCAAGTGCGCCGTGACTGACCTAACTTGGCTTCGACAGCCAAAATGGGGCTTCCTCCCGTCTCCCACGCATCTCTCGCCATCGACCGCGTCGATGAAGACAACCTATTGTCGCACCTGCATGCACCGGCACTACAAGGCGTCCGACGGCGAAGGCTCAGACGGCTTCTGCCCACTCGACCTGTACAGCGGCAACTCGGCTCGCGTGCACAAGGCGCTCGAGCAGCTTTACGGCAGCTGGATGTCGAGCGAGGGAGGGATCAACAACTTGCGCATCTTCCTCGACGGGAAGAAGGTGCTGCCAGGCAACGTGAGTATCGCTTCTTCGTTCGTTTCGCGCGCAGTCAGGCTGACACCTGCGTGTCTACAGGCCGATCAAGCCTCACCTCTCGACTACGCTCTTGATCACCTGACCACGAGCGGCCCTCCTGCATCACCCATCTCGCGCGCCTCCCTCTTCGCCCACGCTCTCGCACCAACCCTCCTTCGTACGCCCGCCCTTCCTCTCCTCCGGGAGCTTCAATCCCTCCTCGACGTCCTCGACATCGAAGGACTCGCTTCGCTTCTTTCCCGCACGACCGGAGTCGACCTAGCGCGGCACTTTGGGCCGGAGGAGGTGCAGAAGCTGGGTGGACAGCCGAGGTTGGACGAGTGGATTGAGTGGGTGGGGCGGTATTCGCCTTTGCTCGGTCGGCAACAAGGAGGAGAGTCGTCGCCTCTCAGTCATGAAGAGTGGGATCAATCGAAGGCGACGCTCGAATCTCGTTTCCTCGCCTCCTCGACTTCCGATGAAGGCTCGCCCTCTCCGCCTTGGCGCGACGCGATCCTCGCCTACCTCCTCTCAGCAACCTTCAAAGACTGCTCGCTCATCATCCGGCTCCCGCTCGACTCGGCGGCTTCAACGGTCGGGACGGTCAAGGCTATCGACCTCGATCCGAAGCCGATGAACAGGCTGGGCAAGTATTGGAGGATGGACAGGGAAATCGTGGAGTGCTGGAAGGAGCGGTTGGAGCGGATGGAGGCGGTGGGGCGGGCGGGCGAAGTTAGACAGTGCAGAGAGGGCTGAGGGATTCGGGCAGGTCGTGTTGTTGTACTTCTTCTCTCCGCTGCCTCTCGTTCTACCCTTCGCAGACACTTCCTGTTCCTTACTGCAAAGATCGCGTTCCAGCTCGACTCTCTACACGTCTCGGGCGAGCGCAGTTCGTGGAGGCTCCGCCAG
>SCQT01000022.1 GCA_004322015.1 Chitinophagaceae bacterium | reverse complement strand
TGAAAAAATTTCTCCCGATGATGGCAAAACATGGGGTAAAGAAATATGGGTGGCCTGGCAACCGGGAAATCATCAGGCAAGGCCCGGCATGCCTGTTTGGACCAAAATAAATAATGGTAAATATTTAGCGGTTTATGAAATATGCGGACCGGAAGAATGTAATATTTACGAAAAGATGAGTGAGGATGGTGTTCATTGGCCGATAGGGTTAGGTAAACCCGTTCCTCATCAGACAGGAGCTCCTTTTATCCTTTCTTTAACGGACGGAAGATTAATCATAACATCCAACAGGGGAAATATTTCTGTAAGCGATAATTACGGCCAATCCTGGCATGAAACAGCCCGACCGTGGATATTGAAGAAAAGTTATACTGCAGACTGGACACAGGCGATATGGTCTGCTTTGTATCAGACGGGAACAGATCAGATCTGCATTATTACTTCTGTAAAAAGGGAGGCGGGAGGGCATGATGTACAGATCAGATTTGGTAAAATGGATGTAAAAAATTAGTTGATAATTAAGACGTGTATCATAAAGAAATTGTTTTATCTTGTCGCTTCATTTATTCATAGAAAAGTAATCAGAAAAATTATTTCAATGAAACGTGTATTCATCTTATTAGGATTGTCATTTACTGCCCTCATTTTTTCATGTAATAATCAGGGGGGTAAGCAATCAGAAAATAACGGAGATTCTACCGTGTTGACCGCTGCTTCCCGCTGGTCCGCTCAAAAAGCCGATGCCTGGTATCAGCAACAGGGAGGCTGGCTGGCAGGATGCAATTATATTCCGGCTTATGCGGTGAATGAATTGGAGTTCTGGCAGGCAGCCACTTTTGATACTGCAAGTATTGATAAGGAATTAGGATGGGCACAGGGGCTTGGATTTAATATGATAAGGGTATTTCTTCATAATCTTTTATGGAAGCAGGATTCAACAGGTTTCCTTCAAAGAATGGATGAATTCCTTGTCATAGCACATCGTCATCACATTGGTGTGATGTTTGTGCTGTTCGACGGCTGCTGGAATCCTGATCCGCATGTGGGTAAACAACCTGCCCCCACCCCGTTTGTTCATAATTCACAATGGGTACAAAGTCCGGGCGCCCGGATACTTTCAGATACAGCTGAATACGGGCAATTGAAAGATTATGTACAAGGCGTCATGGGACATTTTAAAGACGATCCGGGAGTGATACTTTGGGATCTGTTTAATGAGCCGGATAATGATAATGGCGGAAGGTTTAAAGGAGATTTAAGTGCAGCGGATAAATATAAATATGCATTTATCCTGCTGAAAGATGCCTTTAAATGGGCGCGTGAAATTAATCCTTCCCAACCGCTGACGGTAGCCCCCTGGCATCGTGACTGGTCGGATACCGCTAAGATGGATCCGATGGATCAATTTATGTTCAATAACTCTGATGTAATCACATTTCATTGCTATGCACCATTGGCGCCTACTCGGAAGGAAGTGGAAGAATTGCAGCGTTATGACAGACCCATTATATGTTCTGAATATATGGCAAGGCCTATCGGCAGCACGTTTGAGGCCATTTTACCTTATTTTAAATCGCGGCATGCAGGCGCCGTTAACTGGGGCTTTGTAAGCGGTAAAACACAAACCATTTATCCATGGGATAGCTGGACGAAAAAATATACTGCACCACCAAAAGTATGGTTTCACGATATTTTTTATCCGGATGGGAAACCATTTGATCCGAAAGAGGTAGCATTAATAAGGAAACTGACGGGAGTGAAAGAATAAATAGCAAATCTCAAATGACAAATTTCAAATAAACCTCAATATAGAATTTACAAATTCAAAACTGGCAACTTCCTATAAAATGGTTTGTGTATTTGAATTTTAGAATTTGGAATTTATTTGTTATTTGGTTTTTGTCTTTTGAGATTTATAAACGATAGCCATTGAACCATTGAACCATAAAGCCATAAAACCATATAGCCATGAAATTATTTCTCTTGAGTGGTTTCCTTGGCAGCGGCAAGACCACTGCGATACAGCAAGCCTGCCTGCAATTAATGAAGCAGGGGATCCATGCAGGGGTAATTACCAACGATCAGGGCGCACAATTAGTGGACAGCGCTTTTATCAAAAGTTTTCAGATTGCTCATCGCGAAGTGGTGAATGGGTGCTTTTGCTGCAATTATTCACAGTTGGAAAAAGGTATTCGATCCCTGGGAAAAGAAAGTGATCCCGGAATTGTTTTTGCAGAATCGGTAGGTTCTTGCACCGATGTGATCGCTACTGTAATAAAGCCTTTGCAGCAATTCCATGCTGAGATGGAAATTGTTCTCTCTGTTTTTGCAGATGCAACTGTCATGTTGAAAATGCTGGAAGGGATACCTTTTTGTTTTGATGATGATGTGAATTATATTTATGAAAAGCAATTGGAAGAAGCGGATGTACTTGTAATAAATAAAGCGGATCTGCTTGATGACAGTCAGTTGCAGCATTTAAAGAAAAAGAGCGGTAATAGATTTGTCTCAAAAAAGATATTGTATCAAAATTCTCTGAAAGAGGAAGACATCCTAAAGTGGCTGAAAACATTGAACGGTTTTGATGGTGGCATCCTGAGGAAATCGCTGGAAATAAATTATGATCAATATGGCGCAGGAGAAGGTAAACTGGCATGGCTGGATGATGAAGTGGAAATTATATCGGAAACAGCGCATGCTCATGAACTGGCAACGAGGCTGATCAACCGGATTTATGAGAAAATAAAACAGCATCAATATCCTGTAGGACATCTGAAGTTTTTTATAAAGGCAGGAGAATGGCAGAAAAAAATAAGTTTTACTTCCTTGCTGGAGCCGGGGTTAAAGCAAACACCTTCTTTAATGAGATTTGAAAAAGTAGATATGCTGATCAATGCAAGGGTACAAACAGAACCGGAAAAATTGGAGATTATTTTTTATGAAGCCATAAGAGAGGTAGTGAAAGACAGTAATGATAAAATAATAAGCAGGCGCTTATCTGTATTTCAACCGGGTTACCCTAAGCCGGCACACAGAATTGAATATTGAAAAAATGAAAAGAAAAATATTTTATATCCTTTTTTTTATTGCTTTGAATCTCGCTGCGGCAAATGCGTGGTCACAACAATCTTCCAATATAAAAGTCACGAGCTGGCAAAATCCGGTTTGGGATCATGATTTTCCCGATCCGACGGTGATCCGGACAGCGGATGGATATTTTTACGCTTATGGAACTAACGGCGGCTTCGATCATAAAGAAGCGCGTATCCAGGTGATGCGATCCAAAGATGGTATTCACTGGACCTGGCTGGGTGATGCGCTTGCCGAAAGACCGCGCTGGGCAAGTCATTCGCCTTATTTCTGGGCTCCCGACGTGATATATGATAAGAAGGCTAAGAAATACATATTGTATTATGCGGCTAAATCAGATAGGGATTCTTTGGGAATGGGCATCGGGATGGCTGTTTCTGCTGACCCGCGGGGTCCGTTTGTCAATATAGACACTCCTTTGATTTGCGGAAAAAAGTTTGAAGTATTGGATCCGATGGCATTTGAAGATCCGGAGAGCGGAGAAAAATATATGTACTGGGGATCGGATTTTAAACCTATCATGGTACGGCAGTTAAGTGATGACTGGTTAAGTTTTGCTTCCGGATCAAAAGCAAAAGTGGCATTATATCCTGATCGGGATCATGATTATGACAAATTAATCGAGGGCCCCTGGGTGACGTATCACCAGGGATATTATTACTTATTTTATTCGGGAGATAATTGTTGCGGCGTGAATGCACATTATGCGGTGATGGTGGCGCGTGCCAAAAATCCGGAAGGGCCTTTCATCAGGTATAGCGAAGCACATGATACCATCAGCAGTGTTATTCTGCGCTCTAATGATAACTGGATGGCGCCCGGACATAATTCTGTAGTGGAAGACAGTTTGGGAAATTTTTGGATGTATTATCATGCCATACCAAGGGAAAATTTTAATGAAAGGAAATATGGACGGATCCTGTTGCGGGATTTAATAACTTTTAAGAACGGATGGCCTGCCGTGAGTGACGGAAGCCCTTCGTATAACGTGCAGAAAGAAGAAGCTTTTACTAATCCCGTGTTACCTTCGGGCGCCGATCCATGGGCGATATATCATAACGGGTTTTATTATTACATGCAAACTATGGGAGACCGGCTGGTATTATGGAAAACAGCGGATTTGGCTGCTTTGAGAACTGCGGAGAAAAAAACTATTTGGATTCCCCCCCTTCATACTGCTTATTCAGGACAGATATGGGCGCCGGAGATCCATTTTATTAACGGCAAATGGTATGTATATTTTGCCGCTGACAATGGCAATAATAATACGCACCGTATTTATGTACTGGAAAATGCGTCCGCTGATCCTATGGATGGGAACTGGATTTTTAAAGGAAAGATTTCAGACCGCTCGGACAATTGGGCCATTGACCCATCTGTGTTTGAATATAAAAACCAATGGTATATGATCTGGTCGGGATGGGAGGAGAATAAAAATGGTCAACAAAATATTTATATTGCCAAAATGAAAAATCCATGGACTATAGGAGGGAAGAGAGCGGAAATTTCCCATCCTCAGTTCTCATGGGAATTGCATGGCGATCTGAAAAATGATCCCGTGAAGCATGTAAGTGTAAATGAAGGACCTGAGATACTCCAACATAAGGGGGAAGTATTTCTGATTTTTTCTGCCAGCGGTTGCTGGACAAATTATTATGCATTGGGAATGTTAAAGCTGATTGATAAAAATGATTTGGTGAATCCGCATTCATGGGAAAAGTTCCCCGAACCGGTATTCAAAAGTTCGTCTGAGAATAGTGTATATGCCCCCGGACATAACGGATTTTTCAGATCCCCTGACGGAACGCAGGACTGGATCATATATCATGCGAATGATAAGCCGGATGAAGGATGCGGCGGGTATCGTTCACCAAGAATGCAGCCGTTTATATGGAATAGAGACGGTACACCAAATTTTGGAGTACCTGTAAAAACGGGAACGTGGTTGTCAGTACCATCTGGAACTAAATAAAAGACGGTTCTGCAGGAACCTCTTGTTCATCATTCAATGACATACTTAGTTTTGCCCGTAAGAGCATCCTGTATAGCACTTGTAAAGAAATTGTCAGGCAATTATATAATTATTAATTTGTAAGTTATGAGGAAAACAATCTTGTTATTAGTAGTAGCATTATTATCTGATGTGGCGTTAAAGGCACAACAACATTTTCGTCCACCTGCCTATCCTTTAATTACCGCGGATCCTTATTTCAGCATCTGGTCATTTAATGATACCCTGAATGATGCGTCAACAGTTCATTGGACCAGTAAGGACAATTCGTTACAAGGAATAATCCGCGTGGACGGGAAAGCCTATTATTTTTTAGGAGAGCCTGTTACTTCCTATAAGACAATATTGCCATTAACAGGGAACTCAGGCAAATGGAAATATTCTTTGTCTCAACCCGGTAATGGCTGGAACCTGCCGGATTTTAATGACGCTTCCTGGAAACAGGCTGCCGGTGCATTTTCAACAGACAACAACGCTCCCAACAAGTGGACGACACATGATATATGGGTACGCCGTATTTTTAAACTAAGTAATACAGATTTTGGTGATTTGAAGTTGAACCTGCATCATGATGATAATGTGGAGGTTTTTATTAATGGTGTATTGGCTTATAAGGCAGATGGATGGAATAATGCCCCGGAACTTTTTGATATCAGCGATGCGGCAAAAAGTACTTTGAAAAAAGGGGAAAATGTGCTTGCCATTCATTGTGAGAATACGGCAGGAGGCGCTTACCTCGATGCAGGATTAGTAGATGAAACAAAGCCCGGCCTCCGTGTTGCCAAAGCTTCACAAACCGGAATAAAGATTACTGCCACCCAGACTTTTTACCGTTTCACCTGTGCCGGGGTTGCCTTACAACTGACTTTTACGGATCCCTTACTGGCCAATGACCTGGATATATTCTCCAGGCCGGCAGATTACGTTACTTTTAAAGTGCATTCCTTAGA
>SCQT01000257.1 GCA_004322015.1 Chitinophagaceae bacterium | reverse complement strand
GGCGGAGTTAATTCGAAGCTGCTGCTGTGAAGAATTACATGGCTCCCCGGAACTTTCCATCCTGCCAGTGCTGTGAAGCAGCATATACATATAATAAGTAATCCGGGAGGGTATATTTTTTTCATAAATTCCGTAGGGGGTTTAAACTGTAATCAAAAAAATAAGTATCCCCTCCCTTCCTGCCTGGAGGGACGGCAACTGCGTCGGACCGATAATGTCTGTGAAAAAACCTAAACGAAATGTTAAAAGACGGGACGGACTGTGAGTTTGTACACTTAAGTACCATACATTTGCAATTGAATTGGTTATAAATAGGAAGCAAGTGCTCACGCCAATGATGACTTGCCTCATTTACTGAAAAAGTTGTAACCTCCAGGGAAGATGCTCATATCTTCCCTTTTTAGCTAAATCAATTTAGTTCCAAAGAAACGATAGAAAGATCATTCATCCTAATACTATCTTGGCAAGTTCTGATACTTTCTCAACATCCTCTTAACCATAATAAATTCATTCTGACACGTGACTCCTTTCCCCGCATGATTCACGAATGATTAGTTGGGGGCTCAATATATGTTGTACCGGGTCGCTGTGCATTCCACCGTTAATATTTTCCATTAATACTTTAATAACATACTCGCCGATTTTTCGCACAGGTTGGGCGACACAGGTAATGGCAGGCTGATAAAGCCTGAATATCACATGATCGTCAAAACTTACCATCCCGATTTGTGAAGGTATCTTCCAGCCCAGGTATTTGATAGCCTCTATCCCGTAAATCCCAAGATAATTAGTAGCAAAAAATACAGCGTCCGGCTTGTTCTTTTTAAGGAACCGGCTGATTTGTTCTGCGGCGTTTTCTCCGGCTTTTTCAAATGAAATACACAATTCCGCACAGGGGGTCGCGATAGTGCTATCCGAATGCAGGGCATGCATAAAGCCGCGAAGCCTTTGCTGCATCTGCGTTTGTCTCGAAACAGTGGTCACAATAGCCAGCTTCTGGTATCCATGACCAAGCAGATGGGTCGCAGCCATTGAAGATCCCTGGAAATTATCTATTACCACATAGTTAGTCGGGAGGGTAGGGAAATAACGGTCCATCAATACCAATGGCTTTTCTTCCTGGACCAGCTTTCGTATTTCATCCTTCAGATGAGCGGTAGGCGTAAGGATATAGCCGTCCACCCGCCTGTGCTTTAGCATTTCCAGCAACTTCTTAGCTCTTGCCTCTTTATTTTCAGTACTGCAGTATATGACGTCATAACCGAATTTGTCAGCTTCATCTTCAATGACTTTGGCTAAAGTGGCAAAGAAATGATTGGATATATCTTCCACCATCAAACCGATAGTCATGGTTCTGCCCGTGCGGAGTCCGCGGGCCATCGGATTAGGCTCGTAGCCCAATTCTTTTACAAGAACTTCGACGCGTCGTATAACTTCTCGGCTGACCCGGTTTTCCCGGGCTTTCCCATTCAGTACAAACGATACGGTGGTAGGTGAAACACCGGCCCGCAATGCGATATCCCGGAGCGAAATCTTTTTCATCAGCTTTTTTTCTATTGAGAATAAAACAAACTTGCAGTTTTCCGGACCCTGTTACTTCCTGTTTTTGTATAAGGTATTCTCAATAAAATAATAAAGACTGCTAATCTTCCCGCCTCCTGACGTTCCTGCTATAAAGTCTGTTTCTTCTCCATGTCCAACTGTCGCATCCGTTTGGCTTCCTGTAAAAACTCGGAAGCAAAAATAAAACTATTCAGTTTCTCATCTTTGCTGTAAATAATATCCCTGCTGCTGCCTTCCCATTGCTTATGCCCCTGGTACAAATACAGAATATTATCGCCTATTTCCATGACCGAATTCATATCATGCGTATTGATCACAGTGGTTATGTTGTATTCCACCGTGAGTTCACGGATCAGTTTATCAATCACCATAGAAGTTTGCGGATCCAAACCTGAATTGGGTTCATCGCAAAAAAGATATTTAGGATTTAATACGATAGAACGGGCAATGCCCACCCTTTTTTTCATACCCCCGCTTATTTCTGCAGGATATTTTTTATTGGTATCTTTCAGATTAACTCTTTCCAGGCAAAAATTAACTCTTTTCATCCTGTCGCGGTAGCTCATATTGGAAAACATTTGCAACGGGAACATCACATTTTGTTCCACAGTCATGCTGTCAAATAAAGCGGTCCCCTGAAACAGCATACCGATCTCCTGCCGGATCACTTTTCTCTCCTTTTCCGTCATGGAGAAGAAATCGGATTTATTGTACAATATCTGTCCTTCGTCAATGTCAAACAATCCTACCATGCATTTCATCAGCACGGTTTTACCGCTTCCGCTGGTACCGATGATCAGATTGGTTTTACCGGCCTCCATCACTGCAGAAATATCCTGCAGCACGGCTTTACCCCCAAACCCTTTAGAAACGCCGATCAATTCTATCATATTGTCCCGAATAATTAATCTTAAGTAAGTAACAGAGCTGCCAAAGCATAATCAGCCAATAATATAAATATGCAACTTATGACTACTGCTTTGGTGCTTGCCCGTCCTATTTCGAGTGCCCCCCCCTTCACATAGTATCCGAAATAGGAAGAAATGCTCGAAATAATAAAGGCAAAAGTATAAGACTTTACCAATGCAAAAAACACAATATAAGGTCTGAATCCCTGTACCAGGCCTTGCAAAAAATCCCGTTCTGAAATGATGCCGGACACCCTACCTGCTATTTCGCCGGCCCATATACCCAAAAATCCCGATAATACCACCAACATCGGGATCGTCAACAAAGCAGCCATGATCTTAGGTAAGATCAGATATCCTTTAGTATTAATACCCATAATTTCCAGGGCGTCAATCTGTTCGCTCACCCGCATATTCCCCAACTCAGATGCTATCTTGGAACCGACCACCCCTGCCAGCACGATACAGGTGATCGTAGGTGAAAACTCCAGAATCATGGAATCTCTTACGACCTGCGCAATAGTTGATTTCGGAATAATGGGGCTGACGAGCTGATAAGCGGTCTGCACGGTGGATACGCCGCCGATAAACAGCGAGATAATAATCACGATACCCAGCGAGCCAATCCCGATATCGGAACATTGAAGCATAAATTGTCTCCAATACATTTTCCAGTTTTCAGGTTTGGAAAACATATCTCTCAGCATCAATAAATAACGTCCAAAGGAAGTCAGCAGCATAAATATTCGGAAATATCTGTCAAAATTAGGAATTTTTGAGACTTTTCACCAGTAAACGTTTCAGGCTTCTTTCAATGATTTCTCCCATCGTCCTGCAACGGGCAAAGACCTGATCATCATAGTGGTGCGCCAATTCGCTCCCTAACTGCCTTATCTTTTCCGGTGTGGATACATTATCTGTCATGATGACGTCGCGCAGATCCTTTATCCTGTGACGGTGCGCTTTTATGCGCCTTGCAATAAGCGCCCTTTCCTCCTGTTGGTATTGCCTGACCACTTCCGCATTCAACTGGCGTAAGACCAATTCTACAAACGGCCGGTTTTCTTTAAAAAACTGCGGCATGTATAAGGCTTTTTTCCCTTCATAAAATTGCTGGTCAAAATCTATACCCCGGATGCGAAATTGCACATCATCAAAATCAGGAGTTATATCAAATACAAAGTTATAAGAACGCATATCTCCCAATAAACGTACAAAACACCGTTCATTAAACTTAACGAACTCTTTGGCAATACGTGTAGGATTGAACTCGGGGCGGTTCATCCAGTGCAGAATGAACTGATCTCCCGGAACACCTGCAATATGTTCTTCTATCAGGGTATTCCTGTCAACTAAAAAATTAATCCAGTAAGGAGAAAGAATATGTTCCAGTTCTAATCCGTAAATACGGGAAGCATCGGCTATCTTTACATAAAAATAATCATACACTTCGTTGTACGTATTTACTACTCTGATACGGAAGGGGTGAGAGTTGCCAAAGGTGCAAAAATCAATTCTTTCAATATCCAAATGTTCTTCCGCAGCCCGATCGCCTCCCGCCTTAAGAATGGAATAGGTACGCTTCAGTCCCTTGTGGATCTGTGGCATCAGGTACTGCGGGTAAAAAACCGTCTCCCACAGCGTATCTTTCCCTTCTTTATCATACAGTGAAATGGAGTTATCATAATACTTCAGTGCTTCATAAGATATTGGGAGTTTTATTTCCCGGTCATACAGCCTCAGATAATGACGGAAAGCATCATTGAGCGGATAAAATATTTTCTTTTTGGAAATGTCGGGCATTGGTTTTCACTGTTCAATTGTTCCCATTGACGATTGACGATCCGAAACTTCGGATAACGTTTCACAATTGACTGATCAATGGCCATTTACTGTTTACAATAAATATTTCAGCACTGCTTTCCAGTCAGGGAATTTTTCCGTGCCGAAATGAATATGTTCTCCTTTGAAATTATCAGCACCGTTCCGCAACCGGTCATCTATCAAAGCCCGTCCCGAGAAGAGTCCTTTGTTATGAGAAAGGATGAGTCGCTTGTAAGCAGGATCTCTTAAGTGCTGTTCAACCCAGATACGTTTTTCTGTCCATGAATTTACCCCGTTCCAATCCGGCGTAGAAAGGATATAAGCCTCATATTTTCTTGCAAGCTGTTGAAACGCTTCCACAGCATCCGGCATTGGTTCCAGCGCAGTGAAGAAACCGCTGCGGGCGCTTAGCTCTGCCGTGATCTCCCGCTGCTTCTCTTCAGCGTAAGTGTCGAAACAGGGATAATATTTCTTTACACCACCATAAAAATTCACCAACACTCCATCCATATCAATAAAGACCAGTTGTTTTCCGTCCATGATGCTGTGTTTGCGCGGCAAAGATAATTAATCCGGTTTAATGGGGATAACCTTCATTTCCCATTCCCCTCATCTTCCCGTAATTTTACAGCCAGTTATTCAGTAAAACTAAAAAAAAGAAATAGTAGAATGGATTACCTGGAAGAACTTAATGAACCGCAGCGTGAAGCTGTTTTATATACCGAAGGACCTTTGATGATCATCGCCGGCGCCGGTTCGGGAAAAACAAAGGTGCTGACCACCCGCATTGCCCACCTGATGGCAAAGGGCGTGGATGCTTTTACTATTTTAGCGCTTACATTTACCAACAAAGCCGCACGTGAAATGAAAGAACGGGTGGAAAAAATACTCAGCGGCAATGGTTCCTCCGCTGCCGGAAGGGAGGTAAGAAATTTATATATCGGCACTTTCCACTCTGTATTCGCACGCATTCTCCGTACAGAGGCCTCTCACCTGGGTTTTCCCAACAACTTCACGATTTATGACACCGATGATTCGAAAAGCCTGATTAAAACGATCGTGCGCGAGCAAAATTTAGACGAAAAAATTTATAAATCTAATTATGTTTTAAACAGGATTTCCGCCGCTAAAAACAGCCTGGTCGGTTGGGAAGAATATGCGCAGGATTTTCATGCACGTAATGACGACCAACATGCCAACCGCCCCCTGATCTATAAACTCTATGAAGTTTATGTAAAACGATGTTTCAGGAACGGCGCTATGGATTTCGATGATCTGTTATTTAACATGCATAAGCTGCTGACTTCTTTTCCCGAAGTGCTGCATAAGTATCAGCATAAATTCAAATATATCCTCATTGATGAATACCAGGATACGAATCCGGCGCAGTATGCAATCATTAAGTTATTAGGCGCAGTATATGAAAATATTTGCGTAGTCGGTGATGATGCGCAAAGTATCTATTCTTTCCGCGGTGCCACTATTCAGAATATTTTGCAATTCGAAAAGGATTATGACGATGTCAGGGTAGTTAAGCTGGAACAAAATTACCGCAGCACCAAATCCATTTTGAAAGTGGCCAATGAAGTGATCGCCAATAATAAACTTCAGATACAAAAGGTCTTGTGGACAGATAATACGCCGGGAGAAAAAATAATATTGATGCGCACCATGAGTGATAATGATGAAGGACGATTTGTGGCGGATATAATTGCAGAGCAAAAATTGAGGAATCATTACCATGAGAAAGATTTTGCTATTTTATACCGAACCAATGCACAAAGCCGGAGCTTCGAAGAAAACCTGAGAAGGAAAAATATTCCCTATCGTATTTATGGCGGATTATCTTTTTATCAAAGAAAAGAGATCAAAGACATCGTCGCGTATCTGCGATTGATAGTGAACACACGGGATGAGGAGGCGCTGCGGAGGATTATTAATTATCCTGTCCGCGGTATTGGAAAGACCTCCCTTGAAAAAGCATCATTGATCGCCAATCAGCACCAGATCACTTTGTGGCAGGTGTTGGAACAAGCCGCTATGTTCGGTTTCCGTGCCGGTACTTTGAACGCCATTGAAAACTTTGTGATCATGATCAAAAGCTTTCAGATCATGCTGGAAAAACATACTGCCTATGAAGTGGCATTCAGGGTTGGAAAGGAAACCGGGATCATAAAAGAATTATTTAATGATAAAAGCACGGAAGGTGTTGCCCGTTATGAAAATATCCAGGAATTACTGAACTCCATCAAGGAATTCACGGAGACACCGGATGAGGAAGGAGAGCTGGCCGATAAAGGATTAGGCAGCTACCTGCAACAGATCACATTGCTCACTGATGCAGATAAAGGTGATGAAGACAGCGATGTGGTGCGGCTGATGACCATTCATGCTGCCAAAGGATTGGAGTTTCCCTGCGTATTTGTAGTGGGATTGGAAGAAACGCTGTTCCCCAATGCCATGTCCGTCAACGACAGAGAAGACCTGGAAGAAGAACGCAGATTATTTTATGTGGCAGTTACAAGAGCTAAAACGAAACTATGGCTGACCTATGCGAATACGCGTTATCGTTTCGGCAATCTGGTACAGAATGACCCAAGCCGTTTTTTGGATGAAATACCTAAAGCTTATTTAGAAGAAAGCTTCGTGGGCAGAAGCGCTGCCGGCGCAGGCTATCAACCTGCATGGGAGAGACCTTATATGTCCCAAAGGGACACACAGGCAAAGGCATCCGTTTCAGGTATGGCGTCGGCTAAGGTCACCCCCACTAAGGTCATAGTTGATCATACTCCCAGTGCAGGCTTTAAACCCGATGATCCATCCACCTTTGAGGCGGGCATGGAAGTGGAACATCAGAAATTCGGTTTTGGCAAAATATTAAAACTGGAAGGTAATTCCGGTAACCGTATCGCCACTGTCTTTTTCCATAAAGCCGGTGAAAAAAAGATCATGCTGAATTATGCCAGGCTGCAGGTAGTGAAGAAAGAGATAGGATAAATCAACAGCCGTTTAATTTATATTAAATAAAACCCGAAATTAAAGAAAATGTCTTCATCCTACCTCGACAAGCTCAAACATTTCTGCGCCTATCAGGAGCGCTGTCATTCGGAAGTGAAAGCAAAACTGGGCCAACTAAAGGTTTGGGGTAATGAAGCCGATGAGATTATAGCCGCACTGATTACGGAAGATTATTTAAACGAAGAACGTTTTGCACGTGGTTTCGCACGCGGGAAATTCAGGATGAAGCAATGGGGAAGAAATAAAATCAGGCAAACTTTAAAGGAGAAAAATATTTCTGCATATTGTATCAAGAAAGGCATAGAAGAAATTGATGAGAAAGAATATCTGCACACATTGGAAAAATTAGCTTCCGATAAATACCGGTCATTAAAAAAGGATCAATATTTGAAAAGAAAATTTAAAACAATCCGATACCTCCAGTCAAAAGGATATGAAACTGCTTTAATTCAGGAAACTATAGAGAATATAACGGGCGGTTAAAACAGATGCTATTGTTTCCTGTTTGAAGAATCTATCGTTGCCTGCACCTGCGCCTCCATTTTTGCTGCCCAGTCTGAAACGTCTTTATATTGTTCCGGGGTAAAATGCGCTTTTTTATGCATCAACTGATAGGATCCCAAAGGCATTCCTCTTTCATCCATTTCATGTTTGATCGCTTTAAATTTCTTCAACGCCTGTTGCGGAGTATAAGTAGTAAATTCGGAAAAATTCACATGTCGTTTCGCATCATGGATATGGCCTGCCATCCACCAACCTACCGGCTGAATGTTGTAATACCAGGGATATTTGGTGTAATTGGAATGACAGTTGTAACAACCGTCATATAGATCCATCAGCACATTCATAGGCACGTCATATTTGTTTGCAATATCATTGACAGGATCCGCCGTGGTAAAATTTTCTTGAGGGCGGAAGAATTGCGCCACTCCAATTATGAGGATAATAAGGATAATAATTTTTAGCCAGTTTTTCATGATAATGTATTGAAGCGTATTAAAAAATAGTCCGCTAAAGATACTAAAACTATCCTCTTTTTTAATTAATTCATTATTTTGAAGATAAAGCGGTGACAACAGAATAGAGTAAAATCATCTGAAATATGTTACACGGCGAAAATTCAGTACTTTTGCAGCAATACACTAATCGGACTGATATAGAAATGCCCATTTTTGGTTCTCTGATCAATAGAGCATTGCGTATCCGCAGGCAATTTACGTTTCCACATGGCACTGCAAAGACGTATCAGGTGCAGGTGCTGAAGCGCCTGTTGATGAAAGCTATGTTTACCGGATTCGGTAAGCACTATCGCTTTGCCGAAATGCTGGAAACCACTGAATGGATCGAGCGTTTTCGTAAAGAAGTGCCTTATCATAATTATAATTCTATTTATAATACCTGGTGGCATAAATGTTTGGAAGGTCAGGAAGATGTGACATGGCCGGGGAAGGTTAAATACTTTGCGCTCAGTTCAGGGACCTCTGAATCTGCCAGCAAACATGTACCGGTCACCAGGGATATGCTTCGCAGTATCCGCAAAGTCGGGATCAAGCAATTATATTCTATGGTGAACTTCCCTATTCCACCCAAATCTTTTCAAAAAGGAATATTGATGCTCGGCGGCACGACCAATCTTTTTAACCGGGGGAGTTATTATGAGGGAGATATGAGCGGCATCAGCGCCAGGAATATACCGAGATGGTTTCGCTATTTTTATAAGCCGGGGAGTAAGATATCCTATCGCCCGAACTGGGAGCAACGGATTAAACTGATCGTTCGCAAGGCCAGGGAATGGGATGTAGCCACTGTTTGTGGAGTGCCGGCATGGGTACAGATCGTTTTTGAAGAAATCATTAAATATCATAAAGTAAATAACATTCATGATATATGGCCTAATCTGGAGATATACATACACGGAGGTGTATCTTTTGAGCCCTATCGCGAAAGCTTTCAAAAGTTGCTGGGAAGACCTATTACCTTTATTGAAACTTACATGTCTTCCGAAGGATCTTTTGGCTTTCAGGCAAGGCCGGGGACACGAGGCATTAAATTGGTTTTAAACGCCGGCATCTTCTATGAATTTATCCCTTTTAATAATGAGAATTTTGATGAGGATGGAGAAGTAAAGCCGGATGCAAAATCTTACATGATCCACGAAGTAGTGGAAAATGTTCAATATGCGGTAGCCATCTCCACCTGTGCCGGAGCATGGAGATACCTTGTTGGGGATGTAGTATGCTTTACAGATGCGAGGGAATACGAAATCATCATTGTGGGAAGAACTAAACATTTTCTCAGCCTTTGCGGTGAACACATGTCTGTGGAAAACATGAATAAGGCTATTCAAACGGTATCTAAAGAAATGGATATCGGCATCAGGGAATACACGGTAGCAGGATTTCAGCACAATCAACGTTTTGCACACCGGTGGTATATCGGTACGGATGATAACCATGTCAGGCCGGAGCGCATCGGCCAAATTATTGATGAAACACTTTGCCGTATTAATGATGATTATGCCGTGGAAAGAACCGCCGCATTAAAAGAAATATTCGTAAAAGTATTGCCTAACAAAGCATTTATCGAATATCTGCGTTATAAAGGGAAAGAGGGCGCCATGAATAAATTCCCCAGGGTTTTAAAAAACGGCATGATGGAAGACTGGGAATCTTTTCTCATTCACAGGAAATATTTGAACTAACAAATATTTTTCTGTACTCCTTTAAGAAATTTCTTTAATTTCCTCGCTGATTTGATGATATAGGATCAATGGATATTGATCGCATTCTTTTCGTTTATGCATATATTAACCTCATTTATAGCAGGATTAGGACTCGGAGTTTTTTTATCTCTTTCCGTGGGGCCTGTTATTTTCATGATCATCAAATACAGTATTAACAATGGGTTTAAAGCAGGACTCAGTTTTGCCATCGGTGTTTCCTTCTCAGATACGATGTATGTTATTTTAGGAAATTTCGCTTCTGCTTTCGTGCATCAGTTGGACCTGATGAGAAAGATAATAGGCATAACCGGCGGTATTGTGCTGATAGCGATCGGCCTTTATGGCATTTTCTTTAAACAGGTGCGGATCAGCTCAGGTGAGAATCAGCAAAGAAAAGCGCTCATCACCCATGGCGGTTATTTTGGAATATGGCTCTCGGGATGGCTGATGAATACGCTGAACCCCGGAGTGTTAATCTTCTGGCTGACGGTATGTACAGCCAATGGAGCCCTGGAGATGAAAGACAGAGCCGTCCTTTTTGGTACTACCCTTGCCTTTATGCTCTCAGCAGATATAACAAAAGTATTTTTAGCACACAAGATACGTCATAAGTTGACTCTTAAAACGGTGACCTGGCTAAACCGCATCGCTTCCGTTGCCATGATCATCTTTGGAGCCATATTAATTTATGTAGTGCTGTTTCATATACAAACAAAATTTATGCATACCTGATCCTTTATCTGATCAGCAAAGTGGCTCCTTTTTTAAATACTCTTTTTCCCGTGTCAATATCTGTGTACGAAAGTTCCCATACATAAGAACCTATCGGTTGGGGGACTCCGTGAAAAGTGCCATCCCATTTATGGGTCCAGTTTTTGGTTTCGAAAACCAATTGCCCGTAACGGTTAAATACCTTAAAATCCAGATTACGCGCTTTATACGCGTTGAGCGGATACAAATAATCGTTCATACCATCTCCATTGGGAGTAAAGGCCGTCGGAACTGCGATATAACAATTGTTGATCACTTGCAACATTTGACTGGCAGTATCAGTACACCCTACGGTGTTGGTCACTACCAATGACACCGGAAAATCCTGGGTTCTTACCACCACAGGATACTGCTGCTGCGGAGGGTTTTCCAAAGAACTGGTATTCCCATTGCCGAAATTCCACTGCCAATCCGTAATAGCGCCGATACTATGGTCTGCAAAAGTAACCTGATCATTAGGACAAACAAAAGAGGGCTCTTCAAACATGGCTCTCAGGTAGTAATTGCTATCTAAGGGAAAAGATGTTCCTGCGCTGTCATTGCATACACCATTGGAAACCAATAATTGCACCTGCTGATTTTGAAAAGAAGTATCTGTATATATTAAGTCCTGGTTAGCGCCTGTCATTCCGTTACCCACTATCCAAAACCACTGATTGATGCCGTTGCCGCCGTTACTATGCAAATTTATAGTCGCCCTATTGCAACTATAACTGATCTGTTTTGTAAAACCGGCTGATACTGTGTCACTTGCCTGAAAATGAAGCGTATCATTCAAAGGTGTTTCCACACCACATTCACTGATAATAGTCACCCCGTCAATACCCTTCACTAAAGTGACCGTATAATCGCCTCCTGTTACAACAGGCGATGCTAATGCGAGCGCCACACTGTCACTTAATCCGTTCACACAATTTACACCTGAAGCTCCGGTCACCGTCACAGCCTGCGGACCTGAAATTTTAAAATCACTGCCATCAGAGGCAATAGAATTGCAACGCATACGTCCGGCAAAAACCACATAAATAGTTTTAGGCGAACAACCTACTGCAGGTATATGGTCCATAGGAGTGGGAGCAGGCTTATAATAAGAAAAATCCAGGCTTTCTCCCACAGGAATGCCCGTACCACAATTATCTAAAAGCGTATTACTATCGCTGCCTTCCCGGA
This sequence comes from Chitinophagaceae bacterium, assembly GCA_004322015.1. Classification (GTDB taxonomy): domain Bacteria; phylum Bacteroidota; class Bacteroidia; order Chitinophagales; family Chitinophagaceae; genus FW021-bin31. Next base: position 3,252 of record SCQT01000257.1, on the reverse strand, counting down.
TAGTAACCGTATAATTTCCATTGGGTAAAGGTTTATCCAGGAAAAGGGTCAGCGAATCCATGTCGAAACCCGTCTTGCAATCCACACTGGAAGCGGAAATAACTTTAGCGGCATTCGTATTGAGCACAAAATCACTTCCATCAGGCGCTAAGCTGCCGCATTGCATACTCTTATTCAAAACGACAGTGATGGTAGTGCCGTCACAACCGGCTTCGGCGCTATGCAGATGAGGAGCGGTAGTGTCCGTAATGACCGCCGTCCCTCCTTTAAAAGAGAGACTGTAGCCGCTTTGGGAATCGGTAAAATGACTGATTAAAAGCAAATAGGTGTGCCCGGCAATTAAGTAGGGGCTTTTCGCAAAAGTAGATTCATTGGCGGCAGGATCTGAAGCACATTCCGTGGTGTTGGACCCATTTGCCCTTGCGCCGGTCAGGCCGTAAGTGCCTGACCAGTTGCCCGCTACGAATAATGAATCATTCTTAAGAACATCGTTCGGATCATGTCCTGTAATATCATATAATTGCCAGTCATAATCGTCGCCCGGATCATTGGGAGTGATCAGGAAACTCAGGGTGCCGCTTTGATAGCAGGTGAATTTATACCAGAAAGGATTTTTGGCCTGGTATCCGCCGGAAGCTAAGCTATTGTCACAACCCGGAACAATAACGGGTCCATTTGAACATATTGGAACAGATTGCTGATGAAAAGTATCCGTGCCGCAAACAGGAAAAGCGGTCGAAGGCGTTTGTCCAAAAACGGTACAATTATTTTGCGCATATAACCCTTTAGTCAAAATAAGCAGGAAGAGTATGGCTGCGACAGTTTTCATAAAAAGTATGCTAAGATAGGAATTTCATGAAACCTGATCAATCCTTACGAACGTAATGAGAAAAGTTATCAAACACAACCCTCAAACTCCAAACCTCAAACCTCAAACAATTTTACTTCAACCTATCCAACGCCTCCCTCAACTTTCCAAACATTTCCGGTATTTCTTCCATCTTGCAAGTGCCTACGCTCAACCTGTACCAGGGCGATTCTTTGGACGTTCCAAAAGCATAAAAAGGAACCACAGCGAGCCCCGCCTCATTTAATACATAATCCGTTGCAGCAGCCTGATCGGGAAGAACTACCCCATCGCTTCTTTGTTTTCCTTTTAAATCTAATTTGATAGTTAAATAAATAGCTGCCTGCGGCACAATAGCATCTACTGCATAGCCCGATTTCTTCAGATCCTCAAATCCTTCATATATTTTTTCCAACCGCTGATGAATGGCAGCTTTATAACGATCCAGATATAGTGTGATGGGCTCCTGTTGTAAAAGATATCGTGAAGCGGCTTTCTGTTCCGGCATAGGGCTCCAGGCGCCTATATGAGAAAGAATGGCTTTCATTTTTCCCACGACAGCCGCCGGTCCTAAGGCCCAGCCTACACGTACCCCGGTAGATGCAAATGCTTTGCTCATGCCATCAATAAAAATGGTATAATCTTTTAATGCAGACCGCAAGCTAACCGGATTGTAATGAACTGTATTCCCAAAAGTCAATTGCCAATAAATCTGGTCGTAAAGAATAAATAATTTTTTTTCTTCCGCACCTCGTTTCTCATTTTCTTCCAAAACCATATCGCAGATAGCTTCCAGCTGGTCCTTAGAAAAAGTAGTTCCGGTAGGATTCAGGGGGGAGCACAAGGCAAGTAAAGAGGCTCCCTGCAAATGAGGTTTTATCTCCGCAGCAGTGGGCATAAAATTATTTTCCGGCAAAGTTTCTATAGCCACATGCCGGCCTTCTACAAAATGCGTATAATGATTATTGTTCCAGGACGGAACTGCATAGATCACTTTTTCTCCCTTGTCCACTATGGCCCGGTAAGTGGCATATATTAACGGTCTCCCTCCGGCAGAAATCAATATTTCAGAGGCGGGGTCATAACTTAATCCTTCACGTTCCCGGATCAGCGCTCCCACAGCTTTCCGTAATTCAGGAATACCTTCGGCAGAGGGATAATTCGTGTTTCTTTCACGGTAAGACCTCACCACAGCTTCTTCAAATTCTTTCGGAATCGGGAAAATTTCCGGATCAAAATCTCCGATCGTATAATTATAAATCTTTTGCCCCTGCTCCATTTTTTCTTTAACGGAGGCTGCCAGTTTAATGATTTCCGAACCAATCAGTGTTTCTGATAAACGAGATAATTTCATTCGGGCAAAGATAAAATTTTATGCCAAAACGGATTTTATGATATTTTTTTATGATATTTTCGGTTGTTTTCCACAGGATACTCACTATTATACAACTTATCTTTTTTAAAAGGTAAATATCCCTATCTTTGTTTCCAAACCTGTACCATTCACTTTAAAAAGGGCAAATTAAATACCCATGAATTTTATTGTTTCTTCATCCACATTATTGAAAGAACTCCAGCACGTGAGCGGAGTCATCAGCTCTAATACCGTTTTACCCATCCTTGAAGATTTTCTTTTTCAGATTGAAAAGAACAGGTTGGTTATTACGGCTACCGATCTGGAAACGGTCATGAAGGTAAAATTAGAGGTGGAGGCTAAAGAAACGGGAAGAGTGTGCGTCCCTGCCCGTATCCTGCTGGATTATCTTAAAAGCAATCCTGACCAGCCTTTGACTTTTCATATAGATAAAAGCACCTATGCCATAGATATTACTTCCGATAACGGGAAATACAAGATCATGGGTGAAGATCCTGAAAATTTTCCTAAAGATCCCGAAGCAGATAATTCCACTCCTTTTACTATGACTTGCGAAGCATTGGGTACTGCCATTCAAAAAACCTTATTCGCTACCAGCACTGACGACCTTCGCCCGGCCATGACCGGCGTTTATTTTGAATTAACTCCCGACGCCGCCACCTTTGTCGCCACGGATGCACATCGCCTGACGAAATATGTAAGAACTGATGTGAAATGTCCTAAAGAAGACCATTTCATTGCTCCTAAAAAACCGTTGAATCTTTTAAAAGGAACTTTGCCAAATGACAATAGTCAGTTGGAAATATCCTATTCTAAAAATTATCTGTTCGTAAAGTACGGTACAGCCGAAGTGATTTGCCGCCTGATTGACGCCCGCTTCCCTGATTATCGCGTAGTGATCCCTAAAGATAATCCTTACAAACTGACTGTCAACACTGCAGATTTTCAAAGCGCTCTCCGCCGTGTGGGAGTCTTTGCCAATAAGAGCACTAATCTGGTAGGTGTGGCTATTACCGGAAGCGAATTGCAA
>SCQT01000256.1 GCA_004322015.1 Chitinophagaceae bacterium | reverse complement strand
CACGGAACGGCCCTGCGGGCTATGGGAAAACATCCTCCGGCTCAAATATCACTCCAGCATATGTAAAATATAAACGTTTAACACTTAGCTAAAGTGGTCAACGTTTTTTAGGCATGAACACACCTGAAACCTGAAACCCCAAACCCGGAACCTAATACTTGATCATTTTCCTCACATCTCTCAACTGGTTATCTTCTATCAGTTGGATGAAATAAATTCCCGGCGCCAATCCGCTTACATCCAGCACTTTTGTGGTATGCATGGGGAGCTGGCCGAAATAATATTGTTTCATTATCCTCCCGTTCACATCAATGATCCTGAAGGTGAGCAGTCCCGTAATAGCCTTATTTAATTCTACATGAAGCTCATCATGCACCGGGTTGGGATATATGATGAAAGTGATGGGAGTTGTATCCCGTCCCGGCATCACATATACGCTCACCGTAGCCGTGGAAGACATGCCTTTGTTATCTGTCACCGTCAGTTTGAAATCATAAGTGCCCATCTGCAGGCCTGAAACTATAGTAATAGAGGCGTCAGGTGTATGCAATTTAGGTTGTGTTGGCCCTGTCATCGGGTCCCAATGATAAGATACGATGGTGCCATCCGGATCATGGGACGCCGTTCCGTCTAAGGTTACAGAGTTTTGCGGCAGCACAATGGTAATATCTTTTCCCGCATCGGCTACCGGTGGCTGGCTGGGTTTTTCGTACACACCAATGGTGACATCTGCCGTATCTTTGGCTCCATCATTATCCGTCACTATCAACGTGAATGCATATACCCCATTCACCAGACTATTCACCTGTGTTTTGGCATTAGCTGCCTGAACAATGTTTGCTGAAGAAGGCCCAGATCGCTGCGTCCATGACCAGGAAACAATACTGCCATCAGGATCATTGGAAGCGGAACCATCCAGTAAAGTGGAATCCACAGGCAGGAAAATATTGACGTTATTGCCGGCGTTGGCAACCGGCGGATGGTTAACCCTGACTGAAACATTAGCCGATGAGGCGGCTCCGTTGTTATCTGTAACTGTCAGCGTAAACACATAAGTACCCACCACAAGCCCGTATGGATTTATCACCGGATTGCCGTTGTTATTGATCACGATGGGGGAAGGTCCCGATTGTTCCACCCATTGCCAGGAAACAATTTTCCCGTCGGGATCATACGATGCAGATCCATCTAAAGTAACTGAGGCGACAGGTAAGTTGATTACCTGATTTTGCCCTGCTTTAGCGACCGGCGGCTGGTTGACATGTACAGATACATCGGCGGAAGAGGTCCCCCCATTATTGTCGGTAACTGTCAGAGTAAAAACATACGTTCCCGCCACGAGGCCGCTTACCAGCGTAGTGGCAACGGTGTCATTATTCAATACAGCAGCAGAAGGTCCCGATTTTTTCACCCATTTCCAGGAAACGATCTTCCCGTCAGGATCATAGGAGGCAGATCCATCCAGCGCTATAGAATCCGCAGGTAAACTAATTATCTGGTTTCGCCCTGCATTGGCAACCGGCGATTGATTAGGCGCAATTACCGGCGGCGGGCCTGGGCTCACAGAATCCTTGCCCGACACAGTAACGGCTACTGAAGAAGAAGACGCAGCTCCGTCATTATCCGTAACTGTCAGCGTAAACACATAGACCCCCTGAACAAGTCCGGTGACCATCGTCTGGGAGCTGGTATCCTTTTGGATCGTATAAGAAGAAGGCCCGGATTTCTGCGCCCATTTCCAGGACACAATGTTTCCGTCAGGATCATAGGAGGCAGATCCGTTTAAAAGCGCTGAATCAACGGGAAGCTGAATAGCAATATTTGCTCCTGCATTGGCTACAGGGGCCTGATTATTGGCAGATTTCACTGTCACAGTAACCAATGCAGTATCGCTAGCCCCTTGGTTATCCTTCACGATCAGTGAAAATACATAGGTTCCCGCTGTCAGATGGAAAGCGGGAACCTGAGACCCATTCTGAGGGCCAAAACTGGCGGTAGAAGGACCGGAATTTTGATCCCACTGATAACCGGTAATGGTACCATCCGGATCATAAGATTTAGAACCGTCCAGTAAAACAGAATCTACCGGAAGTTGGATCGTGATATTACTGCCTGCGTTGGCAACAGGCGGTTTATTGACTTTGGCATTTACAAAGACTGTTACGCTACCGGAGGCGCTGGCGCTGTCATTGTCCGTAACAGTCAGGGTAAAAATATAGGTCCCCGGAACCAGGTTAGTGACAACCGTATTGGCGCTATTCGGGCTGCCGAAAGTATATGAGGTGGGTCCCGATTGTAAAGACCATTGATATTTGACAATCGTGCCGTCAGGATCCATAGAGGCCGAACCATTCAGATGAACGCTGTCTTGCGGCAGGATAATCGTCCGGTCAACTCCGGCATTCGGAATCGGGTACAAATTGGTTTTGGCGTTTACAGTGACAGTGACGCTGTCTGAAGCCGCGGCGCCCCGGTTATCAGTAACAGTCAGCACAAAAGTATAAACACCTGTATCCAATCCTGAAACTATTGGATGGACCGTGTTGGTAGTGTCTAAAGTAAAAGCAGGGGGGCCCGTAGTCTTAGTCCATTTATAAGAAACAATGGTCCCGTCGGGATCGGTAGATCCGGATGCATCAAGGGTCACAGAATCTACAGGCAGCATGATGGTCTGGTTTTTCCCTGCATCTGCCAACGGTGGGATATTAGTTGAATCCACTACCGGCGTAGTAGAAAAGAATAAGGGTGCGCCTGTGAGTTGAATATTTTTGCTGCCTGTAACACTTTTGGCGCTCGCATCCACTGAATAATTCCATGCATACTGGTAAAGGCTGTCAATAGCTAAGGCAGCCGGGAAAGAATAAGAGGCATTGGCAGCTTCACTCAAATCTATATGCGTTTTTGCCCAAAGCACATAACGGTATTGTGTATCTTTCCTGAAAGCTGCTCCGTCAACGCTGTCCGGAAGATTGAGCTCTTTGGTGCGGATGGAATCATAAGTCCAGCCATATAATAATTGAGAAGTGGTTTTAAAAGCCATCCCTTCCTCTGTAAATTTCTGTCCTCCATAAGTCGTTTGATCCATATTCTGATAAAGTCCCATATAATCATACGGACCGGGATTAGAGGAGGATGTAGTATTGCTGATGATATAAATATAAAACTGCTTGACATCCTTTTCCTGTGACTTAACTAAAGCTTTAATAATAAAATTCCGCTGCGCATCCACAGATCCGAAATAACTGCCAAAAGCTTTGCTGGGTATATTAGATTCGGTGATTATAAAGTCTTTTTTAGGATATTTAATTCCATTATAGCCACGATTATTTAACACACTGTCGAATTCTTCTTTCAGATCAAAAATCGCATTGGCTGCCCGGTCGGAATAACGGGACCATTTAAAACCATTGATGGAACCATCCCAGGCTGAAAGGCTGTAAGCCGGATAATCATGAAAACTGACAGCATCGAAATAAGCGCCGCCTGTCAGAGGATATTGAGGAGTGACTTTACCACCATCGGGATTATCCGTATACCTCAGCAAGGCATCTAAAAAAGCAGGATAACCTATTCCACCAGGGCAAATGTATTCATCCGGGTAATATTTTTTAATCACCTCGTAGGCAACCCTCAGCATCCGGATGTAATAGAATATAGGAGCTCTTACATTCAACAAAGCAAGAGAGGAAGGTGGAGAATTCCACCAGCTATCGGAGCGTGTCACATTTCCATTATCCCAAAATCCTGTTATGTCAGGCTCATTAATGATTTCCCAGAACTTAATATTCTTTCCGTATCGTTGAACCAGGTTGTAAATATAAACGGCAAAATAATTACTGTCATTCACAGGGGTTCCATTCTCCCCATTATCCCAAATGGGTTTATAAAGGTTCTTAAAAACCAAAGAAGGTTGAGTGGCAGGTGCATACACGGAATCATCATCGTATGCGGGGCGTGGTTCACCCACAAAAAGAGTAAGCTCTTTCATCCCCAATTGGCGCATATAGTAATCGAAGGCTGAAAGCCTTACATCATATCCGTAGTGGCCTACAAAATAATCGGGTAAAGGGAGGCGTAAGGAATGAGCGCCAGCCTGGAGGGCCACTCCAGCCACTCCGGTGTCTGTCCAGCCTGAGAATGCTCCCATATTCGTTCCATATCTGAACATTCCGTTGTACACCGGCACTAACGTATTGGCTGTATAACCGACATTGCCCGGTTGTACGGGATCAGGTAATACCACGACTTTCACAGTGTCGCTCGCTTTGGCTCCTCCATTGATCTGAATGGTCAGTTGAAAATAATAGGTGCCTACCGTAAGATTCTGCACTTCGGTGACAGGTTTTCCGGGGAAAACAATATTGCTTTGCTGAGGCCCTGAAATCTTGGACCAACTGAACACTATGAAACCGCTGACATTTTCTCCTGCTGTTCTGCTGCCATCCAGATAAACCGAATTAACGGGCATAGTGATCGTAGTATCATTTCCGGCGTCTGCTATCGGATGATCAGGCGTCCCTAAAACTTTAGCTTTATTGACAGTTATACTAACATCTGCCGATGCGGTCGCCCCCGAATCGTCAGTTACCGTGAGCATAAACACATAATTTCCCGTATCCAGCCCTGTTACTATTGTCTTTACACTATCAGGATGTACGATTGTAAATCCACCTGTACCTGATTTCTTTGTCCATTGATAAGAAACGATTTTACCATCCGGATCATAAGATGCAGAGCCATCTAACAACACAGAATCCACAGGCAAAGTGATCGCCTGAGCATTTCCGGCATTGGCCACAGGCGGTCTGTTGAGTACTCCGTTTACCGTAATGGTTACATTAGATGAAGCGCTGTCCCCGATACTATTTACTATCGTTAATCTGAACACATAAGTACCGGCCGAGGAGATATTGACCGTAGCTTTTACTGAATTTGCATTGGAAATAACATAAGTCGCAGGACCCGAAACTTTAGTCCAACTGTAAGAAGCAATCGTGTTATTTTTATCTGAAGAACCTGAACCATCCAATATTGTAGAGTCAACAGGTAAAGTAAGCGCCTGATTATTACCCGCATTAGCCACGAGCGTAGTATCCGCATTACTCTTAACCGCTGAATCTTTTATTGTGATCATCACATCTGCTGTGGCAGTAGCCCCCGAATCATCTTTTACGGTAAGAGAAAATACATAATTCCCGGCTACCAATCCCGTTACTTCCGTCCTGGCGCTGTCCGCATTAGAAATCGTATATCCCGCAGGTCCTGACTTCTTTGTCCACTGATATGATACGACCTTTCCGTCAGGATCATAAGAGGCTGAACCGTCTAACAGGACAGAATCCACCGGCAAGGTAATTGTCTGTGCGCTTCCCGTATTGGCTACAGGAGGCTGGTTCAGCGGTGTAGTAACCGTAGAATCCTTCACGATTACGCCCACATCGGCAGAATTGGTCGCCCCTGAATCGTCCTTCACAGTCAGGGTAAATATATAGGTTCCCGTACCTAAGCCCGTAGCTTCTGTCTTGGCGCTGCCTGCATTGGAAATAGTATATCCCGCAGGACCCGACTTCTTTGTCCACTGATATGATACGATCTTTCCGTCAGGATCGTAAGAGGCCGAACCGTCCAACAGGACTGAATCCACCGGTAAGGTAATTGTCTGAGTGCTTCCTGGTTCGGAGACAGGCGGTTTATCGGGAGGAAGTGCATTGACTGTAATACTCACATCTGCAGAAGAAACAGCTCCCGAATCATCCTTTACCGATAAGGTAAATATGTAACTTCCAGCCACCAACCCCGTTACCTCAGTTTTAGCATTGCCGGCACTCGCAATGGCAAATGCAGCAGGTCCGGATTTCTCAGTCCACTGATAAGAAACAATTTTCCCGTCAGGATCATAGGAAGCCGAACCATCTAATAGTACAGAATCTAAAGGCAGTGTAATCGTTTGTGCATTACCGGGCTTTGAAACCGGAGGAGCGTTCACACTTCCCTTTGCGCTGTACCCTAAGAGGTAATCATAAATAGAAATGCTGTCTGTCCGGGGAAAATTCCGCGTAGTCATGCTGTCATTCCATGTGGGCTGATAGTAGGTTACCCAGCAACAATGGCCACCGGGATACTGGGTTAGCTTGTAACCGTTATTCGGAAACAAAGGAGCTAACATGTTATAATTTTCAGTACCGGTTTGCCCGACAGTTCCATCATTATCTCCCTGAAAAAACCATATCCGTACATTGGAAAAATCGTTTAATTTATTGATAGGGATCGTATGTGCAGGCGACATGGACACCATAGCGGTGGTAGGATAGGGAAGGATGGTGCCACCCGCATCCACATTGGTATAATAAGCTCCTAAAATGTTATCACCGCCCTGGCTCAGGCCGGTAAGAAAAACTTTGCCGATATCAACCCGCAGATGATAAAATTTTACCGCTGCATTCTCCCAGGCTGCAAAATCACTTGGGAAAAGACCGGGTATCCCTGGTGCCTGCGGAGAAATGACAATAAACCAGGTGGTATCTCCGGTTTGCCTGTTCACCGAATAGGGCGCATGACCCTGATTGATCACTTCCGGAAGCCCGTCACCTAATAATATCGGAAGTTGGGCACCGCCGCTTCCATACTGGCCTGTACCACTGGCAAAGATGATGAGTGGATAATTTTTTGTCGTGATATAATAATCCCACGGCAAATAGATATAGGCGGTTGGGTTGGTAGTAGATGAATTGAGTACTGCCGGACTTTGCCTGCCGGCTGACAATACGCTCTGCGCATGGAGTTTCAGCGAAATACCCATGGCCAGGAACAATGCCATCATGCCGCTAACCTTCCTTAACATCGTCCCCGCCTTTTAAATAAAATAATGAATAAGAAACAGGATAATTCCCTGAACCTGCCTTGTTGATATAGGAAGAAAAAAGAAAGAAAACGGGAGAATGTCTGGCACAATAAACGGTCTTTTTCATCAGGATACGGCGATTTTACCATCATTAAAGAATCAAAGCTTACTAACATCAACAGGGATCAAAATAACAGGTAAAATATCACTTTCTCTTCGCAAAACCGATATTTCTCACAGGCAAAGACTGCGAAGATAGAATACAGATATGAATATATCAAATATTTTCTCAGTATCCTTTGTAACCAATTGCTTATCATTATGTTGAAAAATATTTTCATATATTTCTGACCGTGCAACCCGATATTTTCAGGAAATGCTCTTCATACGATATCCTGTCTAAATCGTGATTTTCCTGAACGTAATCTTTCTTTTATAAAGTTTAACGCGATGAAATGCAAAACGTGTTTACCTTCGGCTAAATCTGACCTGGAAACAGCATGCCCTGGTATTCTAAATATCTGACTTTTTTTGAAAAACCTTTCGATATGGTCCCCGCATCCGTTATGCAGGAAATCAGGGAGAATATGAAATCTTTTCAGTCTCCTGCACCGCTTGCTTCGGTGGTGGTGATAGCTCATAATGAAGAAAAAAGATTATTGAGTTGCCTATGGTCTCTGAGCGAAAATATCTGCGATTTCCCCATTGAAATTATCGGTATTGATAACAATTCCACTGATAAAACTTCCAGGATATTTGAAGCGGCAGGAATAAAATGGTATTTAGAAGAGGAGAAAGGGCCGGGGCATGCACGTTCGTGCGGACTGGCACATGCTAAAGGCAGATTCTATTTCAGTATGGACGGCGACACCCTTTACCCCCCCCTATATTTACAAACCATGCTCCATGAACTGCGAAAGCCGGGTATGGCTGCTGTCTGCGGCAGCTACAGCTTCGCCCCTGAGGAAGGATATTCCGCCTTTAAGCTGAAGGTATATGAGTTATTCCGGGATATTCATTCCAAAGCGCTTTCCTATCGAAGCCCTGAATGGATTGCCAGAGGAGCCACGCTCGCCTACGTGACAGCGATCGGGAGAAAAGTGGGTTACCGGGTCAATATAAGAGCCGGCGAAGACGGGGCGCTGGTATTAGGATTAAAAAAACACGGAAAAGTTACATTTATACTGAACAGAAAAGCAAGGGCTATTACGGGTGCAACTCCCCTGAGAGAAGAAGGCACCCTTTGGGAAAATTTTCTGAAAAAATTAAAAAAAGAAATCAGGCATATAAAAAGATATGTAGCCACACAGGAAGTATATGAAGATCAGGAATCTAATTTGATTTTGAAAGCAGACAGAAAGACTACCTCCCGGTAATAATCTCCCCACCCCGTACCCACGTCCTTTAACCTTCCCTTCGCGCATAAATAACCGTACCCAGGGTATCTATTATTGTAAAACCCGATTTTTCAATTTGTTCTTTTTGGGTACTGATGGAGATAATATTACCCTGATCATTTGTTCCATGTAATTCGATGATCATTTCTTTACAATGGATCAAACCTCCCGGGTTCTCAAATAAAAAAGAATTTTCCGCTCCTTCAATATCGGAAACGAGTGAAAAAGAGGATATATTATATCTGTCCGGTAAACTGACTAAATCAATTTCTTTCACAGGTGCGCAGCCAGGTTTGAATTCTCTGATAACCTCTCCTTTATAACTTCTGTCCCCTTGCAGAAAATACAGTTCCTGCCCTGATCCCACTCCGCCCCATTCAATAGCATAATTGGATATTTTATTTACCTTTAAGTTCTCTTCAATGACAGGAATCAGGGATCTATTGGCTTCCACAATAATTAATTTCTTCCCGCTTAATTTTTTTCCTGCCACACAACTGATTATCCCCAGGCTCCCGCCCAACTCAATGACCGGATATTTCCCAGAAAGATATTTTGAAATAAAATTTGCCTCCTCCCTTTCATAGAGCCCCCAGAACAAAGCAGCCTTAATGGGGTTTATTACCGCTTCGAAGTGAGTAGCATAAACGCAACCATATTGCCGGACCTTATCTTTCGTAATGACAGCTATCGCCTTTCCCACCCATTTGTGAGTAATAATGCGTGCCATTAATTTCTTTAGCTGGTGTCTTATCATACGATGATCAATCTTGATAATACTGCCGATCTCTCAGAATCACTTATACGTCTGAATCCCGTAAAACAGATTCGAACAGATCCTTCCATTGGCAGGCTATGTTATCTATTTTATACCGTTGAATATTAACAGCGGCTCTTCCACCTAATTCTCTTCTTATCTCAGGATTTTCAATCAGGCGGCATATTTGCTCCGCTAAGGCCGGAATGTTGCCATTCTCCACGAGGATCCCATCCTCTCCGTCCCGGATGACTTCCTGCGTGCCCACCATAGAAAAAGCCACTACCGGCAATCCGCAGGTCATGGCTTCCTGCACCACCAATGGCAATCCTTCATACCGTGAGCTTAATACAAAGATTGAACTTTCAATATATTTATCCTCTATGTTCGTGACAGGGTCTTCAAGAAAACAGGTCTTTTCAAGCTTCAGTTCTTTTATTTGCTTTTCCAATTGTGCTTTCATACCCTCTCCGTAAATATGAAGTGTCCAGTCGGGATGCTTTTCACTGACTATTTCCCATGCCTCAATTAACCTGTCAAAACCTTTCTGCGGCAAATAGCTCCCTGCCGCTATTACTTTCTTTGAATGACAACCGGATCTGTCTCCCGGGAGAAGAGCCACAGGATTTCCAATAACGGATATGTTATCCAATTCCTTCCAATTAGGCAGATCAGTGCGTGTAAGGATCACTACCCTCTCCACTTTTCTGAGCGAATGCATGAGTCGTCGTATCCAAATATGATTGAAGAGTTTTCTGAAAAAATGGACCTTATCTCCCCAGGTATTGCGTATAATATCCTTTTGGGCGTGAGCCTCAGCAATTTTCCGGCTGCCGTCTTTAATATCAGGAAGGAATTCAATTTCTCTCCTGAGCATGGAAACCGTTATATCCGGCCTCAGATCATACAGGCATTTCTTCAGCTTTTTTTTATAGATCCTCTGTTTTTTGAGGTACAGCCATGCCTTTTTATAAAAAGGCTTCCCAAACATCTCATCAAAATTAATATCGAGATTGATCAGCTTTACCTTGGGTGAAAGAGAATAAAAAGGCTTCCGCTCTTTGCCGTCGGTATTAATAATATACACTTCATATCCAAAATTTTCTGAAAAATAGTTAGCCTTTAAGGTAAGCACTCTTTCCATCCCTCCTTTTATATATAAGGAAGGAAGGCAATAAGCTATCTTGATCTTTTTAAGGGATAACATAATCATTAGTCTTAGTTCTAAAGTATAATCATTTTAGGATAAATCCCAAATGACAAAACTCAAATATTCGGAAATCGAAATTTATTTAGGATTTGGAGCCCGTGATTTGATGTTTGACATCCTGCCACGTCAGAAATTAACTTCTTATATCTCATATTTTTGTAAGGTATGAAACTTAAAATGAATGGCATAAGCGAGGATATTGATGAAAATGGCATAAATCACCATGGCTTTAAACAGCCATTTGGGCAGCTTGTCTGCTCCGAATCCGGCTAAAACCAGCATGATGGGCAGGAAGTCTAATGCATACCGGCTGGTATTCACCTGCTCTCTGCCATTGCTATGATAAAACAGCAGACCTGTAAATATAATCCCGATAGTGACCCATGAAGAGATCCTAAGCCATTTGTGCCAGCCTGTTTTAAAAGCTGCTACCAAAAAAGGGCTTGCCATTAAAAAAGCGCTTCCGAACAGATCCATTCCTCTGATTTGCATTAAACCGTTTCCGGTGAATTCAATGTCAAATCCTTTCAGCAAATAATTATATAGGTTGACCAATACATAATGAATACTGAATACGCCATATTTACCGACCCGGTATTTATAAATACCGATATAATTCATGTAGCCGTATCCTGTATCTAATGGATTTCCGAAGCGGGCATCATTGTACCAAAAAGAAACAAGCACGCTGCATCCGAGAATTCCCCCAAATACGGCTGCCTTTCTCCAAAAAGTTTTCCGGTCTTTTTTATCCGAATCCATTAAATAACAATGAATTAAATATCCTATCCCGAAAATAAACAATACAATAGTGAACTGCCTGCATAAAAAAGAAATACCGAGAAACAGTCCCAATAAACCTGCGCGATTCCTGCCGAACAATTCATTCAGAAAAAGGAATACGAGGGTAAGAGAAACGACCTGCGCAAAACCATACATGTGATGAGAGGTAAGCAGCACAAACCAATAGCCTGTGCCGAATATAAAGCCATAAATAAGCCACGGGATCAGCCATTCCTTAATTTTCAGTTTATTAAAAACGGAATAAAGCAAATATATATTCAGGCAGGTCAGCAAAACGGCGATCAGGATGGGATTCACATAACCGAATATCGCGATAAAGGGTAACAATAATATGGCAGGCGCCGGCGGATAAGCTGAGTAGTAATTACCATGATAGGTGATCATATCACCATCTATCTTCGCATCAGTGCCCCGTGCCTCCGGAATAGTCTCAGACGGAATAGACAGCCTCCCGTGAAGGAAAGACTCCGCCATCGAAGAATAAAGGTTTTCACCATGATAGTTTAAAACAGAAGGAATATGAATAATGATGAATGCCGAAAAAATTAAAGCCCAGTGAGCAGGTTTTAATTGCTTAAAAGATATAATTTTTATGAGCCTGTTTATTAACATGAACGAAAAGATTAAGATTTATCTGTATCCCGGTCTCTCCTGCCACAATATTAAAGACTTCTTTCATGGCTAAATCTCTTTTTTTGTCCACGGAATAAAATTTCCTGTTAAAGCAATAAAATCCTGAAATGATAGCTTTTGGAAAGACCCCTGCCCGTCAGGGCTTAATGACTTCCATGTACAAGTTTATATGTTTTTGTACCATTGCATTGAGATCATAATTCTTAGACCGTTCCAGGCATGCTAAGGCTATCCGGTGATAATAATCAGGATCCGACATTAAATCAGTGATCTGTTTTGCCAGGGTGATGGCGTCTCCTTTGGGGAAAAGAAGCCCGGCATCTTTAACTATCCCTTTTACACCCGGAACATCAGATGCTACTACCGGCTTGGCTGCAGCCATTCCCTCGACCGCAGCTAACCCAAAGCCTTCAAAAGCAGTTGAAAGAACAACCACATCTGCAGCTTTCAAAAGTTGTGGTATATCTGTCCTGGTGCCAAGGAACTCAGTCCTACCCTGAAGATCTAACTCCTCAGTCAATTTTTCACATTCGGCTTTTTGAGGTCCGTCTCCCACTAAAAGCAGCTTGATATTCCCCGGCAGGAGCGCCATTGCTTTCACCAGGGTCGGCTGGTCTTTTGGGACACGGAATGAAGAAACCTGGATGACAATCTTTTCATCTTTATCCCTCGTTTTAAAAAATGATTCTGCCAAAGGATGTGCTCCCTCTATTTTAGCCAGATCAATCCCATTTTCAATTAAAGAAAATGTGCCCGGTGGAAAACGAAGAAGTTTTTTCAGAATAGAATCCACCTCCGGTGAAATAGTGATGATCCTGGCATATCTTTTCAACATCCACTTCTCAATCCTTTTCGTAAACCATGAGAAATCAATCCTTCTGTTTGAGGTGGAATGTTTAGTATAAACCAATTTTGTTTTTGATCCCGAAAAAACCTTCGCAAGAGCTGTCCAGTAGAATGCCGGGAAAAGATGGACATGGATCAGATCATATTTGTTCAAAAAGGGAATGATGCGGAAAGTCAGCAAAGGATTAAACAAAGACCCGTATCCCAGATGATAAATGGGAAGGCGGGGTGTTTTTTCCAACTGGTCATAAAAAGGGGTCCTCGTACCATTTAAAAGCAGCAACTCTGCAGTGATCCCTTTTTTAAGATAAAGGGGAAGAGTGTCAACTAATAATTTTTCTGCACCACCTGTCCCTAAGCTATTAATGATGTGGAGTATTTTCATGCCATCTCCATTGATTTATTTAAAACTTCTGTTCATTCACGGATGTCTTAATCCCGTTTATAAGATTAGCCTCATGATCCTTATATACTTTCTTCTTTATAAAATATCTGGCCGGGCTTTTGAGAGATAGTAAGAAATACTTTTTAAAATTAAGGATCAGGTACTTCCCCGTATTGGATGCCCTGGCAAAAGTAACTGCCCTGGCTTTACGTTCATATATGAGCTTTATTTTCCCATATTGTTTCAGCCCTATTGCCATAGAACCGTCTTCACCCAGCTTGAGATCTACCCTGTATCCTATCTTGCGGCCTAATTCTGCATGATAACTGAAGACGCCACCTCTCACACTCAGCTCGGGCCTGTTATAAGACTGCAGTCTTATATTAATATCTCTTGCAAGCTCATATAATGTAAAGCCGATTCGTTGTCCTGTGGAGGACGGAATATAACTATATCGGGAAGACACTGCCACAACCGGTGACTTGCTCAGGCGATTAATCAGCGTTTGAATATAATTTGGCGGGTACATGATATCCGAATCTATGGAAATATAATATTTTCCTCTCGCATTATTCAGCCCGCATTGTCTCGCATAACCACAGCTTTGCATGCTTTCCCAAAAACATTCCACGCCCAGCATTTCAAAGATCTCCGCTGTCCGGTCCGTGGAGTTATTGTTTACCCCGATAATTTCTACCGGCACATGACATATATTTTCACTGAGAGACCATAAACAACTGAGCAATGTTTTCTCTTCATTATGGGCGATGACAACCACCGAAGCCACCGGTGAATCACTTCGAAAGCGCTTCAGATTATTGCGGATCAATGATATCGTCTGAGGAGGAATGCTGTCCACCGGTCGGTTATATACGGATAAATACTTTTTATACCAACTCATTACACTGATTATTTAGGATAAATAAGACAAAAGTATTTAACCGGGCCGGAAAATGACCGCAATGTTTTTTAACGCTTTTTTTTATTTAGGGAAATACCCTGTTTGATGAGGTAACCAATCGTTTACTTGTTAAACCCTCCATCTCACCGGATCAGGACCGGTCATTTAAATGTATAACATCCATCCACTACAAAAAGCCCCGGAATCTGATTGAATGTATGGATCGCCTGTAATCCTTTTTTGAAATCCGGTTTGATGACCCGGATCAGTTCTTCCTCGTACTCCGTCAAAGTCAGCACCTTTATTTTATTGATACCCAGTTCCCGGCCGTAAATTCCATCAATGTTTCGTTGATTAGGCCTGTAATACTCCTCTTCATATTTAAAAACAGACCCAGCATTCCGGGCTTTCCGGCAATCTATATATACAGGATTCATCGCGTGGGGAACAACCCGTTCCATCCTGAGGTTATCTATTTTATAAATATACAATTCTGAATTGATGGATTTTCCTTTATTTAAAAATAACCACCTGTCGCCTTTTTCATCCTGGAAATAAGTTGTATCCCCTATATATTCTCCTTCAAAATGAGTGGAATATAATTCCCAGCTATAAGGAAATTCCACACATTTATACACTTCGAGCCGCATACTTCCTCCGGTCTCGGGTATTAAATATAACACACCGTCTTCCTCCACGAGATGAGGATATGACAGATGATAATTCTTGACAAGTACATCTCTGACATCCTTTATCCGGTTATTTTCTATACTGCCTGCGGAGATCTTGGCAATTTTCGTTTCATAAGAATAATTCTCAAAAAATACGTATGATTTGCCATCCCTGGAAATTAAAAAAGGATCTGCCCAAAATTCATTTTTAGGCATTGGTTGAGGCGCTGACCGGCGAATATCTGCTTTGAAAAAATCTCCTTCACCCAAAAACAATGCCCAGCATTCTCTTTTTATATGAAAGATCTTGTATAAAGGACGGGAAATCGCAATAAATGCCAGTCTGGAATAATAACTCCGCATATACCTGAAAAGATATTTCATACCAGGTATTACTGAATTTTGTGCGGCAGCAATTGGAGAACCTGTGACATCGGGGTTGGCAATGACCCGTTCTATATTTTTAAATAATAAACCGAGGGCAGCATACCGCGTATCAAAAAAGCTCTTCATAAAAAACCAGTCCCTGTTATAATATGCCTTGTCTATCAACATGGGAGACGCTTTACCGCCTGATTGTTGTATTAATAACACGGTACAGAAAGATTCGCGCGTAACTATTTCTGAAAATCCGGAAGGTCCGCTCCCGTCTTTTAAATTCTCTCCAAACCATAATTGCCAGATACCTTTCTGAACCAAAGCAGATAACTCCGGAGGGCAAAATATATTATCAGATGCAATGATCAGATCCAATCCAATCTCTTTTATCCTGTCAAAAGCATGATTATTTTTATCGGGATCTCCTTCATCCGGGGAAATAGTGATCCTCTCTACTCCCGATATTTCTTTTATTATCTTTCCGGGATCCACCGTTTTCCATTGCTTAAATAATTTAGATTCCCACTTTAAGTGGAAAAAGAAAAGTCTTTTCAAAAGGGTATTTCCTTTTTCATTACTCCAGTTATTATACAGGTAAGCAAATTTCCCTTTGCCTCCTGAACTCTTCCCAATCAATACACATAATTCCAGAGAAGGATGAGAAACGACATGTTGGATAAGATTAAACTGATCATTACGAAGATTATCCGTATCGGAAATGAGGATGCCTATCCTTAACTTTTGGCCTTGATCCATATTGATTGTTTAAATAAAAGGTTTAGCAAATGTGTTCAATAATAAACCGTCGCATTTAATTCGCAGAATCCCTGCATTGTACACATTTCTGGTACAATTCCAGGTACTGTTTTCCAATAATGTCCGGATGGTAATGTGCAAGCGCAAAAGAATAATTGTCCGGGCCCTTATTTTCCCTCACTAACTTTTCCGCCTGTTTCATCGCATTCTTCAATGATTGTATTGAGCCGGCCTCGTACAAAGGATTCCCCGATTCCTCCAGGCTGAACTGTATGTTACCCACACGCGGCCCTACAATCACCTTCTTGAAATAGTAGCCGAGAGTCACGTTCCCCGAATTTAATTCGTACAACCTCGGGATCAGCAAAATATCGGAGGCATTAAAATACAATTGAATATCTTCATCCGCTATAAACTCATCACACACCTTTACATTGCCGGAAATATTGATCCGCCACAATCTAATCCTGTCATAGCTCTTTTTTAAATAGGATTTGAGGCCATTCCCTTTGTCAAACGGCAGCCAGGAGGGTGCCAAAAACACCATCTTCTCCTTTCTCTCTGCAGCAAAGAATTTTTTAAGAAACTGACGTTCATCTGCATGCCGTATTCTGCCGAAAATAAGCACTGCTACCTGTCCGCCTTTTATCCCCAGGAGGCGCCGGGCCTCTGTAGAGGAAATATTATTCGGATAACTGTGGATGTAGATATGATGAGGGATCACAGTATGTGTAATAGTATTACCATATACGTCTTTTTCATATTCCGAGATAAAATCCTTAATGTCATGGGGCCCCAGATGAGCGATTCCATCGCAATAGGAATATATCAGGTGATATAATTTACGCGATAAACCTGTCCCGTCCGAATTATGCAGATCCCGATTATGCCTGGTCAAAATAATGGAAGATCTTCCTTTCCAGAAACTCAATACCTTTCGTAGTCGCTCCAGATCAGATAAAAACCATTCTCCTGAAAAGAGATATTCAGGCCATTGAATATGGACAATATCATATTCTCCCCGCTTATCCCAGAAATCTTCCAGGCTCCATGTCACTTCGCAACCCGCACGCTCCAATGCATCTTTAAGCTCCTTCACAAAAGGATTATGGTTATCCCCGCTGGTAAATGCAATCAATATTTTCATTCTTTTACAAAGGTCTTTTACTTTCCCCGGCCTCCGGTCTGTAAAATGCTTTATTCAAAACCGGGATGGTGCCGATATACTTTTCATGCACAATGTTAAATACTTCTTCAATAGCTTTTATTTTTTTTCTGCCTGAGGGATATAATTTCCAGCTAAAGTAATAAACTGCAATACCGGCCGGCATAGTTAAAAAGAAAAGGGCCAGCGGATGTATGAGAGATTTTAGTAGACTCCTGCTGATCCATAACAGGCAAAATATGATAATCGTATGAAGGAACGGCTGGGAAATCTCTCTGAAAAAGTCCCTTATTCGCAGGGGTGTTCCCTTAAATGAATACCACAAGGAGGGAAGGAGTAATCCATAAGTGGTAATAACCATAGAGAGTACCACTCCCATAACTCCCCAATGGATCCCTATAAGGAAGCCCAATATAGTGATCGAGGCATTAATGCACCCCCAGATAAAATATCTCCCGGAATAGCCGGACGAGATCATGACAAGTCCTATAGAGCTTGCCACAGGTTGTATGAAACCGGACAAAGCAAGCCCTCTGAAAATGGTACTGCTCGGAGCCCATTGAGTACCCAAAACTATCCGGATTAATTCGGGGGAAAACAACGCCAGACAAGCCACCACCGGCATGGAAAAAAATGCCAGAATAAAGACAAATCTTCTGTAATAATTGATATACCGTTCCGCATCGTTTTTCAATGAACTCATAGCCGGCACGGCCACAGTAACCAGTGGGTTCCTCAATTGATTCAGCGGCAACATCAGGAGTTGAAATGCCTTTGAATAGAAACCTACCTCCGCGGGTCCCAGCCTTTGCCCGATCAGCACATTATCTGCATTCCTCGAAAAATAATTGATCACATTAAATCCCGAAATACCGGCGCCGAAATTCAGAAAATCCCGGATACCCTGTTTTCTCACCGGGAGTGAAGGCCTCCAGTCACAAAGTATCCAGATAATAATATTATAAAATAACCCGCTTGAAATATTCATAATAACAATAGCCCAGTAACCCATGCCCAGCAAAGCAGCGCCAATACCGCAAACGACGCTCAGCGCGGAAGCCATTATCTCGCCTCTCGCTATGATGCCGAACTTCATCTGCCTGCTGAGAAGTGCATTATGTTGAATGGCCACACTATTCAATGAAATACCTGCGGCGTAGGAAAAAATGATCGGATAGATCCTTGTATCGTGGTGATATAGATCAACAATCAGGGGAGAAAACAGGACAAACGATAAACCTATACCCACACAAACTGCCACATTGATCCAGAACAGATTTGATACCTGCTGGTGATTTATCCTGTCCTTTTGTATGACCGCCATGGATAACCCAAGATCCTGAATGATGGCGGCAAACCCGGTAAAGGCGGTCACCATGCCTACCAGACCGAAATCGCTGGGAAGAAGCATACGGGCCAGGACAAAGGTGGCAAGCAGGTTTAAGGCAAAACTGATTAACTGGTAAGCGGAGGTGCTGACACCCCCGGTGATTGATTTTCCTTTCAGATCATGATGCAATTCTCTCAACTCAAACCATGAGTCGTACTTATTATTCTTCGGCATATCATGCATAGTCATTCGGCATAAAAACAGCCGCATTTTTTTGCGGACGGCAAAGTAATTCAAAAGACGAATGCGAAAAAACGCTCCCGGATCTGCAGATCATTCCTTATTCAGGATAACAGGTGACAGATCCTTTGTGATATATACCCCTTCCCTGAATGTAAAATTGTCTGCATTCGTTCCCTTACCTTCCAGCCATTCAATTATTTGTTTAGGTAAATTGGTGCCCGCGAGGTGGCTCAACGGGTAATGCCCTGAAATCCTGCCATTCATTTCTATCACATAAATCCTGCCTTTTACCTCAAAACAATCTACGGACAGGATTAATAGGTGCCTTAACTTATTACTGATCTGTGAGGCAATATCCCTGAACCCGGCCGGTGAAACAGTCTTCCCTAAATCGGTCTCGCCGGCTCTCATCGCCAGCTTGGCTTTAGGTAAAACACATATAAAATTCCCCCCTAAATCATTTATCACATCTAAGCCATATTCCTGTCCGGTTAATTTTTCCTGAAATAAGATCATTTCACCGGGAGTAAAAGCAGATTCATATTTCAGGTAGCTGTTTCTTATATCCTTTATTGACCTCTTATAAAAAACCTCCAGTTCTTCCGCATTATCCGCGGTATATATCCCCAAAGAGGCTACACCCCACCTGGGTTTAATGATTACCGGAAAGGCCAATTCCTTAGCCGCAAGAGCTGATTTTACCGCATCCAAGCTCTTGTAAGTTTTAGGTGTCCCGATATGTAATTGTTTTAAGAACTCATAGGTTTTCCACTTGTCATTGCAAATACCGACCACATCCTCTCCGGATAATAATAACCTGATCCCGTTCTTCTCAATAATATCTTTTGCTTTGGACAGAACCAATAAATCTATATCAAAAACTGAAATGATTGAAGTGATATCATTCTTTTTACAATAGGTAATTAAGAATTCAACGTAATGATCATCATAAATCAAAGGCGAAATAAAATAATCATCCGCTTCCTGTAAAGCGATTGTATATTCACAGTTAGATGCAAAAACTTTCCCCTTACCGTTGATTGCTTCTTTAAAATATTTTATCAAATAGGACCTTCGGCCGGCGGAAGTAATTAATATATTCATTCATTATTGTCCGAGTAAAATCATACAACTATAGCCTATACTCCTTTGCAGGAAAGTGTTTTAGGCAAAAAATACATTGTTTCAAAATCGGGGGGAGTACCCCCTGGCTTTTTAGGGG
>SCQT01000255.1 GCA_004322015.1 Chitinophagaceae bacterium | reverse complement strand
TCAATCATCTTTGTTGATGATGCCTTCAAAAACTCAATCAGGTGGCTATGGTACCTCAGACGAGCAGTCAGTAGCAAACCTCTTTGAAAAAATAGTCCAGGTTATTGGGGGTTAAGACAGTGGCGAAAGCAAAAGGGAAGCTTTTAATAGATGAAATAATAGATGAAAACGATAAAATCTTAGATGTGGAAAGATTTTTTTCACTATTGCCGACTGATAGTGGCATAACCCTCAGAAAAGGAATTATCACCGGCGAAAATTTGCCTCGACGTCCAAATGTAAGACTCAATAAAAGCAATTTCGAAAAACTACGTATTCTTTGGCAGGAAGTAACCAAACGATATGCTTTGCATTTTGAAAAGATCAGCGAGGAAGATTTAAAAAGTGCCTTACTTGAAGTACTTGATAAAAATGTATTTGAAAGACCGTATGTTCAAATTGTCAACCAGACGCTTACGACTTCCGATACCCGCGTCACTATAGTTCAGGAAGGTTTCGAATCTGCCGACAGCCACTTAGGTGTTTTAAATTATGGCAAGTTCTTAAAACTATTGAATAAAAGAACCCATTTACCTTTAAATTTACTGCATCAATGTATTGTTGAATCCAGAAGGGGGAAGGAAACACCGAAAGATTTGCTTAATGTAAATTCTTTGGGGAATATTATCCAAGGCTTTGAACAAAAATTTTTGGAGCTCTATGCCCAAAAGTTCTCTTATTCTGCTTTGGATTACCAGGCAGCCACCAGTATTTTTAGGATAGAAGATGGGCAATGGAATTTTGTAAATGAATTAGCCCAAGGAGACGTTGGTGAGAATGTGGCAGAAGATATTTTAAGAAATAAAGATAATTATCTGTATGACAAATACGTTTATGATTCGGAAATCGAACATGATGTTTTAAAGGTCAATCCTCCAGCGAGTGTGTTGGTTTATGGTAAATTGCCTCGCAGGAGCATTAAGTTGCCCACTTATGTTGGTGGAACAACTAGTCCGGACTTTGTTTACGCCATTAAAAAACCAAATGAATCCTTGCAATTGCATTTGATTGTAGAGACCAAAAATGACAATATGCGCGATTCTGATAAAATTGCCATTAAATCGCAGGAAAAAGCTTTTGAAAAGATTCAAAATATTCAATGGAGGATGAGTGCAAAAGTGGAAGATTTTGAAAGAGATTTAAGAGAACTTGCCGGAAGTTAAAGGATATTGCCAGCTTTCTGCAATATAATGACATGTGGTCAATATAGTTGTCGGAATAACATCAGTCTATATTGAATATCCAGACTGGATTAATAGATTCTTCTTCCTTTTTTAAAAAATTCCTATCTTACGACCCTGTTTTTCAAAAAATAATTTATGCCAGCGGCCAATATCGTTTCTTCTATTCCGGAAAAGACCGGTTCAGCCCAATCCTTTAAACGTTCGATGACTCTCTTTGATGGTGTCATGTTGGTTTCTGGCGTGATGATTGGCTCCGGAATTTTTCTCACCAGTGCAGAAATATCCCGGACTGTTGGCGGCGCAGGATGGATGATGCTCGTTTGGGTTATCGGCGGATTTATGACAATAGTAGGTGCGATGAGTTATGGGGAATTATCCGCCTTATATCCGAGAGCGGGCGGACAATATGTTTTTCTGCGGGAAGCCTATAATCCGTTGATCGGCTTTTTATACGGCTGGGCATATTTTGTGGTCATTGAATGTGGAACTATTGCAGCAGTGGCGGTGGCTTTTGCCAAATATCTGGCATTTGTGGCGCCCCGACTGAGCGAGAACCATTATATTTTTTCTTTAGGTAAATTCCATATATCCATTGCTCAAGTCGTTGCTATTGTCACTATCATTTTACTTAGCTATATTAATACAAAAGGAATCAATAAAGGAAGGCTGATACAAGGAGTGTTTACTGTGGCCAAGATATTAGCGCTTGCACTATTGATAATTTTTGGAATCGGCGCCTTACGGTCGGGTGTATTGTCTGCCAACTGGGCGGATGCCTGGAAAGGTTTTCATTATGATGCCATTCGCACAGGGAGCGCTTCGGTTACTTTTACGCAAGCCGTTAATTCACATGGTATGGAATTGATCGGATTGATAGGAGTAGCTATGGTTGGTTCTCTTTTTTCCAGCGATGCGTGGAACAGTGTGACCATGATCGCTTCAGAAATAAAAAATCCGAAAAGAAATGTGGCACGCAGCTTATTTTTCGGAACTTTATTGGTTACCATTATTTATATCCTCTGCAATTTTATTTATATAGCCGTTTTACCCATGCATGATATTGCTTTTGCCCCTGCAGATCGTGTGGCCGCCTCCGCTTCATTTTATATTTTCGGCGAAATAGGCGCTATTATTATTGCCATTATCATCATGATCTCCACTTTTGGTTGCAATAACGGATTAATATTAAGCGGCGCCAGAGTGTACTATACGATGGCAGAAGATAAATTGTTTTTCTCAAGAACCGGCAGACTCAATAAGCATGGCGTACCAGAACATGGTATCTGGATGCAATGTATCTGGGCATCGCTGCTTTGCCTCTCGGGAACTTACAGTGATTTATTAAATTATATCATTTTTGTAGTATTGATCTTTTATATTCTCAGCATTGCGGGTATTTATGTCTTAAGAAAAAAACATCCGGAAGCAGAACGGACTTATAAAGCACCCGGTTATCCCGTATTGCCTGCAGTTTATATTTTATTGGCGGTCATTATCTGTATTTCACTCCTGGTTTACCGTCCTCTATATACCTGGCCCGGACTGGTACTTGTCATTATAGGAATTCCGTTGTATTATATTCTAATGAAGAGGAAAAAGAATGTCAGCCGCTATTAATAGTATGGTTAAATGGCTTTATGGTCTAATGGTTATTTTATTCCCCGGAAGGCTTTAACCAAAAAGCAATGAAACAATATAACCATCCGGCCATCCAACTTTTCTTTTATCTTTGATTTATTATGTCCATCATACCTCCATATCTGAGACCGGGAGATACCATCGGCATCACTTGCCCAGCCAGTAAAATGGAAAGGGCATCTGCTGAATATGCTGCTGAAGTACTTGCGTCCTGGGGTTACAGAACCATTATCGGGAATACGGCAGGAGCTAATTTCCATAATTTTTCGGCAACCGATAAAGTCAGATTGCAGGAATTACAACAAATGCTGGATGATGACGATATGCAGGCTATCCTGTTTGGAAGGGGGGGGTACGGAGTAGTGCGTATCCTGGATAGAATAGACTTTTCTCATTTCAAAAAATTTCCCAAATGGATTTGCGGATACAGTGATATTACGGCTTTGCTTATACATCTCCATACCCGTTATCATACTGCTTCCATTCACTCACTCATGTGCAGTGGCATCACACCGGAAACGAAGGATGATCCGTTTGTACGAAGTCTTAAGCAAACACTTTCAGGAGAGAAAGCGAAATGTTCTTTTTCTCCCGGCGCGTTGAACAGAAAAGGCATTTGTGAAGGTGAATTGATAGGAGGAAACTTATCATTATTGGCTAATCTGTCCGGCACAGTTTCTCAGCCGGATACGAAAGATAAACTCTTGTTTGTGGAAGACGTCGGAGAATACCGCTACTCTGTGGATCGCATGATGATCAACCTGAAACGCTCAGGATGGTTAAAGGATCTAAGCGGATTGATCATAGGCAGCTTTAATGAGAGCAAGGAAACAGAAACACCTTTTGGACAAACAGAATATGAAATGATATGGGATAAGGTAAAAGAATATCAATATCCTGTTTGCTTCGGATTTCCAGTCGGGCATCAGAAACAAAATTATGCGCTGAAAGTGGGAGGAGAGTACAGGTTGGTCATCTCGGATAATTGTGTGTTAGAGGAAATCTGATCTAAAGATTTACTTTTTTCTTTCCTTTCATCTTTTTACTTTTGGTCATTTACTTTATCTTATCTTTCATGCAACCGACTAAAGACGATAAAAAGATCAATCCGCTCTATCCCATTGCCTGGTGTATTTTTTTAGTATTACCGGTTTTTATTCTTTATAATGGATTGAAACGTCATAATTTCCTGGCTGTAGTAGCTGCCTTTATAGCGATATGCGGGTTCAGCGCCTTAATCGTTATTGCAGTCAGGCATAACCGGAAAATATCGAAGGGCCGGAATACCAAATAAAGTGTTAATTTTGTTCATTATTCCCGTTTTGTAAGAGGCGGGGTAAGAGTTCTTACTACTTCACTCGAAAGGACAGGCGGCATGTCATGGTTTAAATATAATTTAATCCAAGGTGTAACCTGAACGGTATCAAGCTACGTAGTAGGCGGTACAAACAATTTATTTCATATTAACTCTAAAATATATATTATGGCTTGTGGAGGTTGTGGGGTCGCAGGTGGATGTGGAAGTAACGGAGGATGCAGCACCGGCGGATGTAACAGGATGAACGTTTTTGACTGGCTGGCATCCATCCCGTTAAGCGAACAATCAGCGCCTTTCGATATCATAGAAGTGAGTTTTAACCAGGGGAGCCGTAAAGACTTTTTTCGCAATTCAACCCGCCAGGTTTTCAGGAAAGGCGAAATGATCGCGGTAGAAGGTGTGGGTGGATTTGATGTGGGAGAAGTATCTCTTTCCGGTGAATTAGTCAGGCTCCAGATGAAAAAAAAGCGGGTAACCGATTCGTCCGATATCAAAAAAGTTTTACGTACGGCTACCGAGGATGATTTGAAAAAGTGGCAGGAGAACAAAGCCAAAGAAAAAGATACGCTGATCCGTTCCCGTGTCATTGCCCGTTCTCTCGGATTGGAAATGAAGCTCGCTGAAGTGGAAATACAGGCAGACGGAAGAAAAGCCACCTTTTTTTATACGGCTGATGCACGCGTTGATTTCCGGGAGCTGATCCGGAAATATGCTGCCGAATTTCATGTAAAAGTGGAAATGCGTCAGATAGGCGCCCGTCAGGAAGCTGCTAAAATCGGCGGCATCGGCACTTGCGGAAGGGAGTTATGTTGTTCTACCTGGCTTTCGGATTTCAAATCAGTCAGTACAACGGCAGCCCGGTATCAGAATCTTTCTATTAATCAGAGCAAACTTTCAGGTCAGTGCGGCAGATTAAAATGTTGCCTGAATTATGAATTGGATACTTATCTGGATGCGCTGAAGGACTTCCCTGAGAATGCAGAGTCATTGGAAATGGCGGGTGGAACCCTCTATCTGCAGAAAAAAGATATTTTCAAAAACCTGATGTGGTATTCCTACCAGGGAAGCAATACACAATATCCTTTAACCATAGAGCGCGTGAAAGAGATCCACGGAATGAATGAAAAAGGGCAGAAGCCGGATGAACTTGGCCAGGTGGAACTTGAAGTAAAACTTAAAGAAGGAGAGGAGCATACATTTGTGGATGTGGTGGGCCAGATCAGCTTGCGTTCATTAGAACGCACCGGAAAAAAGAGGAAAAAAAGAAACCAGGAACGTCCGCAAAATAAATTCCGCAATAATAACGGGAAATCCGGCAACAATACCAGGGGATAATAATAGGCACAAAGCATACCGTGTATTCCTGAAAAAATGAGATGGAAATAACTTTTTTATGATGTGGTTCGGCGGTCTTATCTCATTCTTCCTTTACTTCGCAGTTTAATCATCGCTAATTTGTATCTTTAGCTTTTTCCTGAGAGAATATTATACTGCCTTACATGGATATTTATCCATCAAAAAATATACGTACAGAATCACCGGAACTACTTTTTGAAGCAGTCTTCCGCCATGCTACTATGGGCATATTAATTACAAATCAGCGGGGAAATATTATTATGGCAAATCAGTTTGCCTTAAATGAGTTTGGGTATGAAGCGCGGGAACTGATAGGCAAGTCTGTGGAACATCTTATCCCGCAGCGTTTTCATAATCAACATGTAAATGATCGAAAGGTCTATCATCATCATGCCGAAACGCGGGCAATGGGTGCAGGGAGAGACCTTTTCGGGTTAAGAAAAGACGGAAGTGAATTTCCCGTGGAAATAAGCCTCAGTCCTTTCAAAACCGGCAGTGAACAATTGGTGATTGCCTTTATTATTGATATCACCATCAGGAGAGAAAAGGAACAAACCGAGAAGGAGTATGAACGTGTCTTGATATCGCTGGCCAAGGAGAAGGAACTCAATGATATGAAATCACGTTTTGTAACCATGGCATCTCATGAATTTAAAACTCCCTTAAGCACCATTCTCTCCTCTGCTTCGCTGTTATCGAAATATACGATGACAGAAGATCAGCCCAAAAGAGGAAAGCATATTGAGAGGATCAAATCTGCAGTTTTAAACCTGAACAGTATCCTGAATGAATTTCTTTCTTTCGGGAGGATTGAACATGGGAAAATTGAAATCAACCCAACAGTTTTTAACCTGGAAAATTTAATCGGGGAGGTGTGTGCAGAATTGGAAGATATAAAAAAGAGTAACCAGGAGATTGATTATAGCCACAAAGGAGAACCGCTGGTGCATTTGGACCGGGAACTTTTTAAAAATATTATTATCAATCTGCTTACCAATGCATTTAAGTTCAGTCCTGAGAACGGATTGATTGAAATAACCACTATTCACCATTCAGGGGAAGTCATCCTGAAGATAAAAGATCATGGTACGGGTATATCAAAGGAAGATCAGCGGCATTTGTTTGAATTGTTTTTCAGGGGAAATAATGTATCGAATATACCTGGCACAGGCTTGGGGCTCACCATTGTAAACAGGTATGTAGAACTGATGAAGGGAAAGATTTCTTTTAAGAGTGAACCCGGTGAGGGAACGGAATTTATTCTTACTTTTAAGCAATAACTTGTTCGCTGATGAAAAAAATTTTGCTGATAGAAGATAACCGGGAGATTTTAGAAAATACTGCTGAAATATTAGACTTGGCAGGCTATGAAGTGTTTACGGCATCCGATGGAAAAGCCGGTGTTGCCAAAGCCAATGAATGTCGCCCTGATCTTATTATTTCCGATATTATGATGCCTATGCTGGATGGTTACGGCGTACTTCACCTGGTACAAAAGAACCCCGAGCTCGCCGATGTGCCTTTTATCTTTTTAACTGCAAAAACGGATCGGGCTGATTTTCGAAAAGGGATGGAAATGGGTGCGGATGACTATATCACAAAACCATTTAATGATACGGAATTGCTGAATGCCATAGAAACCAGGTTGAAGAAAGCTGAGAGAACAAAAGTGCAAGAGGCAGATAAGGCTGAACAGGGTAAACCGGAACATACGCTGAAAGATCTTTTTGAAAACAGCGTAGTGGATAAGTACAAAAGAAAACAGATCATATTCAGTGAAGGAAATCATCCCCAATATCTTTTTTATGTGGTTAAAGGAAAAGTAAAAGCATTTAAAACAAGCGAATATGGTAAAGAACTAACCGTAGGATTATATGCAGCTGGTGATTTTATCGGATATACCGCTTTGCTGGAAGAATCAACCTATAAAGTAACTGCGGAGGCCCTGGAAGAAACTGAAATAGCGGTGATCTCACGTAAAGATTTTTTTGACCTCATAGACAGCAACTCAGCCGTAGCCATGCAATTTATCCGGATCCTCGCCAATAAAAATAATCAGAAAGCAGAGCAAATGGTGCAGTTAGCTTATGACTCCTTGCGCAAACGGGTGGCTAATGCACTTCTCCTTTTAGAGAAAAAATTCAGTTCTGATATAAACGGGAAATTCGTTATTAAAATAACCAGGGAAGAATTAGCCAATTTATCCGGCACCTCCACTGAATCCCTCATTCGCACTTTAAGTGATTTCCGGTCGGAAAAATTAATTGCCATTCATGGTGGGGATATCGAGATATTGGACAAGAAGAAGCTCCGGCACATGATTAATTAAAAGTCCAGTCCTGCATTTTAAGAAAATTTAATTGATGACTCTTCTCTGATACCGATTGAGCAGGTATCAGTGAGGATGAGTATTCTGCATTCTCCCAAGAGCCGGAGAATGTGAAGGCAGTTAAGCGTTGGTGAATATATGAGGAAGATCATATTTTTTCAATACAAAGCTCATCTTCCACGGACTTTTACCGGTCTAATTTTACACCGTCAAATGAAATAAATATTCATTGATATAAAATTAGAAACCATGAAAGTCACAAATCAAGTAAAGGCATTGAATGTACTTTTATTTAGCATGTTCTTTGCAGGAGTATTATTACTCCAGGGCTGCTTTTCAACCCCTGCTTCCGATAACGATTCGGGTAAAAACCTGGGTAGGTTGGCAGGCGAATACACTGCTACACTCACTTCCGCACCTGAGGTTCCCCCGAGCAAACCCTGGCTCAAAAAGCCAGAGAAGGTCATTGTAAACATCGAGGTAATAGAAAAAACGATGAAGCTGGCCAATGGCACAGACTATACCTACTGGACATTCAACGGCACCGCTCCGGGGCCTTTTATAAGAGTGCAGGAAGGAGATGAAGTGGAAGTGCATCTCAGTAATGATCCCTTCAATAAAATGCCCCACAATATAGATTTCCACGCAGCTACCGGCCCCGGTGGAGGAGCAGAAGCATCTTTAACTGCTCCCGGGCATACTTCTGTTTTCAGTTTTCGCGCTTTAAGGCCGGGTTTATTTATCTATCACTGTGCGGCAGCGCCGGTAGGTATGCACATTGCCAACGGCATGTACGGGCTTATTTTAGTGGAGCCCAGAGGTGGACTCAAACCTGTTAATAAAGAATTTTATATCGTTCAAAGTGAATTTTATACCAAAGGGGCTAACGGCGATACCGGATTACAGGAGTTTGATCTGGATAAAGCCATTAAAGAACAGCCTGAATATGTAGTCTTCGACGGCTCAGTGGGGGCGCTTACAGGGAACAATGCGATGCATGCCAGGGTGGGAGATAAAGTCAGGCTGTTTGTAGGGAATGCGGGGCCCAATCTTACCTCTTCTTTCCATGTCATTGGTGAAATATTCGATAATGTGTATCAGGAAGGCGGCAGCATAGTGAACCATGATGTACAGACCACTTTAATCCCTGCAGGGGGGGCCACTATTGTAGAATTCACCTGTAAAGTACCAGGAACTTATACGATTGTGGATCACTCCATATTCAGGGCATTTAACCAGGGAGCGATTGCTCAGATAGTGGTATCAGGGGATGAAAATCCGAATATCTATTCCGGTAAGACAAAAGATACCCTGTATTACCCTGATAACAGCAAGAATATAGAAGTTCCAGGAAAAATAAGTCAGAGGTAAGGATTCATTCATAAAACCTAAAAAGTTTAAGTGATGAAAAAATGCAGGATCATAATAATGGCTATCTTGGTATTAGGAAGTTTTTCCGCTTTTTCTCAAAGGAAAATGAAAGGAGGAGATGCTGCTACAGCCGGCATGGTCAGGATTCCTGCAGGCATTTATCATCCTTTCCTGAAAGCAAACAATAAAACAGTAAGTGTAAAAATACATTCTTTTTATCTGGATGCACATGCAGTCACTAATGCTGAATTCCTGGATTTTGTGAAAGCTAATCCTCAATGGACACGCTCCAAAGTATCCCGGCTTTTTGCGGATGAAAATTATTTAAAACAGTGGGCAGGTGATTTTAATATTGGAAATGACCGGGTACTCAACAGCCCTGTTACCAATGTTTCCTGGTTTGCAGCGGAGTCTTATGCAAAATGGATGGGCAAAAGATTACCCACCATGGAAGAATGGGAATATGCCGCTAATTCTGCCCCGGTTAATGCACCAAAAGGAGAAAAGCTTTCCACCATGATCCTGGGTTGGTACAGCCGCCCCACTCCGGCCGTACTTCCTCCTGTGGAATCCACTTTTAAAAATGGTTTTGGAGTGTATGATATGCACGGGCTGATCTGGGAATGGGTTTATGATTTCAATAGTATCATTACCGGTGGTGATTCCCGTTCTGCAGGGGCATTAGATAAGCAGTTCTATTGTGCAGCCGGATCCCTGAATGCCGTGAATAAAGAGGATTATGCATCTTTTATGCGTTTCGCATTCCGTGAAAGCCTGAAAGCAAATTATACAGTAGCCAACTTAGGATTTCGTTGTGCTACAGACGTTGATCAGAAATAAATTGAAAAGCCATGAAAAATAGAATATTTAAAATATTACCGGCGCTGATGTTATCAGTAATCCTTTTTTCCTGCTCGAAAAATGATCTGCATGAAAATAAAGGAAATGCCGATGCTGAAAAAGAAACAGTTGTGCAAAAGGAAAGCATCGCTCAAAATTCGTTATACCAGGTTTCGGGAGAATGGACTAATCAAAACGGAAAGAAAATCAACCTGGATCAGCTTGCAGGGAAAGTGCAGGTGACGGCTATGATCTTTACGCATTGTGGTTATGCCTGCCCTAAGATGGTGGATAATATGAAAGCTATAGAAGAAAAATTACCGAATAATCTTAAAAACAAGGTGGACTTTTTGCTGATCTCCTTCGATGCGAGAAATGATACCTCCGCCAGGTTAAAGCAATATGCATCCCAAAAGCAGTTGGATAATAACTGGACCCTTTTACATGGAAGCGCTGAACAGATAAGGATGATGTCTATGCTGCTTCAGATACAATACAGCCCCTTGCAGGGAGGTGGCTTTACCCATTCCAATGCTATCACTATCCTTGATCAGCATGGCGATATCAGCGGCAGGATTGAAGGACTGGATATTAATGTAGGGCAGGTGGTGGATGCCATTAAAGAAGCGGTAGCGAAATCATGACCTTATAAAGCGCCGATTCAAAATCAATTTTATCAATAGCACAAATATAATTGAATATTTATTCAGGCACGAATAGCACATCGTTTATGAAAATTACTGCTTTACTTGCTTTAAGCCCTTTACTACTCTTTTCATTCCGTGTGGGAAATGCACAGGATACTTCAGCAAAAAATACCTTTATTCTTTCCTCACAATTGAGACCGAGATTCGAATATCGTAATGGTGATTTCAAGCCTTTATCAAAAGGAGAAAATCCTGCTGTGCTGGTTAACAGCCGGCTAAGATTAAACCTTGAATATGACTATTCTGATGAGATTAAAACGAAGATCAGCTTGCAAAGTATAAATATCTGGGGACAGGCGACTCCGGTACAGGGATTAAATCAACAGAATAATAATTTCGGGATTTTTGAAGCATGGGCAGATATTAAAATATATAAGGGATTAAGAACGAAAATAGGAAGACAAACTATTTCGTTGGATGATGAAAGGCTCTTTGGGGTTTCAGACTGGACCCCTGCTTCACGCTCCCATGATGCTTTATCGGTGTATTATGTTTCGGATAAATTCAGAGTCAATTCTTATTTTGCGTTTAACCAAAATTATAATGCTTTATATCAGAGTAATATAAACAATCCTTCCGGAGATTTATATTCTTCACAAGGTGCGCAACCGTATAAGTATATGCAAATTTTATGGATGGGTTACCACTTTGCTCCTTCTTCCGATCTAAGCTTTATTTTCTCTAACCTCGGATTCCAGAATGCGGGTAGCAACAGTCAGTCCTCAAACGAGACAATTGCTGATTTACAGACAACGGGAATAAACTATTCCTTTAGTGATAAAAACTTTTCGGCCAATTTCTCAGGTTATTATCAATTCGGAAAAAATACTCTGCTGAATACGGTGTCTGCCTGTTTACTTTCGGTCGGTATCAGCGGAAAAATATTTTCCCGTTTTGCCATGAGTGTCCGGTCAGATTACCTGAGTGGCAACAGTGTGGGACAATCTTCCGGTACAGATCACGCTTTTTCCGCCTTATACGGAACTAATCATAAGTTTTACGGACAGATGGATTATTATCCGGCAGGTACTGCCGGGTTGTGGAATAATGTCATCGCCGGGAGCTATACTGTTTCAGAAAGAATAAAGCTGGCTGCCACTGGACATTTTTTCTTTACTGCCTCCGGATTGCAGAAAAATGTTGGAAATCCCCATGCCAATTTAGGTCAGGAGGCAGATCTGAATTTTAGCTATAGAATAAACACCTTTACTGATGTAAGCATCGGATATTCTGCCTATTTCACCACTAAAAATTTATTGCAGATTAAAGGTATTTCAAACCCAAAGCCGTGGCAGGACTGGGCCTGGATATGCTTAGATGTTCATCCCCGCATTTTCAAAGCTGTTTTCTAAGGACGGAGAACGTCCGGCAAATATGCTTTTCTTGAAAAATCCTCCTGCAATCATACTGCCAATCCCCAAGGGTAACAATATTGTTGAATAAAACATCAGGGTATCAAAATGGGGGATGAGGGTGTTAAAATAATTCAATACTACCTGGGCAAAAAGAAGTATTTCTGTAATGAACAGCCCACTTAAGAATATCCATAGTCCTTTTTTAGCAAGGTTATTCAATTCAAGTATTCTTTCTTCTGTAAAGAATGCGAATATGAACAAAGTGAATACCCCTAACAACACCAAGTGGAGATAGGCAATTACCAGGTTTCTGGCAGATGTAAGCCATCTGACAAAGTACGGGAAGGAAGATAAAAACTGCATAAGCATTTTTAAAGAAAACAAGATGGAGATTATGATACCCAAAACCTTGTTATTATTTTTCAATAATCTGAACAGCTTATGCCTGCATACCTTCAGGGATCTGATTAATGGTATTAAAGAGAATAATTGTACTGTTCCGGCTGCAGCCGCGATAAAAAATATAATTGTTCCCGGCTTTGACCATAAAACCGAAAGTAAGTAGGCGGGGAAACAACTGAAAAATAATAAGCGATAAAAAGACAAAGCGGGTTTGGGCCTGTAACAGATATCTTTTTTTTCCAGCCATCTGAAAAATAAGGCAAGAATGCCGAACATGAACCAACCATTATATTGAAAATGAAGATAGAAATAGATGGCATTCGGGACCACCGGGGTATTTTTTAAACCCATCGCCATGATAGGTCCCATGGAAAAAGGACCGATCGAAGAAATCACTAAGAAAAAAACAGCGGCTTTGACAAACTTAGTAGAAAGGAGATTCTTATTCTCAGCAGGCAAATCTTTTAGAAAACGCCAGCTAAACCAGTAGGTGACAAAAATATATAATGCCGCAAAAGTAGTAGAAGTGGTAGCGTATCCTTCCATCGGGAAACTGATCAACATGCTCCATGCGGTAATTTCACCACTGATAAATATCAGCGTATAGTGTTTGTTGAAGAATTTCTCCGCTGGAATGAATGTATAAGTTAATGCGATAAATAACACCAGAAATCCCCATCCGGCAAATGCAAAATGAGAGTGTCCCTGAAGCAGGTATAAATAATTTATCCCTCTTATGTCAAAACAATGAAAAGCCCTTAAAGACAACCCTGCAAGAGATACAATCAGCAGATTACAACATGTGAAAAAAAACCACTTTTGAGTTCTCAGCTTTAGCATGATATTCACATCTGAATATTCTTGTGACAAAGATAATTAAGCGACCCTGATTGCGACAGGTAAGTACTAAATTTTACAAAAAAATGACATAGTAATGAAAGTTATCCGCTAACTTAAAACATGAGCAACATCATAGAAAAAGGTGATTTTTCTCAAAAAAAAGAAAGAGAAGAAAACCCAATTTTGATGTGAGTTTTTTTAAAATTCCTGAAAAGATGAATACAACTGTTTCGCTTTTATCGAAATATAACCGGGAAGTGCCCCGTTATACCAGTTATCCTACCGTTCCATTCTGGTATGACTTTGCAGATAACCAATCCTATTTTCATAATTTCAGCGAACGTTTTTCATTATACAATAAACCAGAAGGCATCTCCCTTTATCTTCATCTTCCGTTTTGTGAAACCTTATGCACCTATTGCGGGTGTAATAAAGTGATTACCAAAAATCACTCGGTGGAAGAAGAATATCTGAATGCCATCCTGGATGAATGGTATCAATACGGCAAACTGATGGGAGCGGCACCCGTGATCCGCGAATTACATTTGGGCGGAGGAACACCTACATTTTTTTCTCCCGAAAATTTGCGAAGACTGTTGAATTGTCTATTTGATATTGCCGATATACATGCTGACAGAGAGTTCAGCATTGAAGGGCATCCGAACAATACGACGAAAGCGCATCTGGAGTTATTATATCAATTCGGTTTTCGCAGGATCAGCTTCGGCGTTCAGGATCATGACCCCGAGGTGCAGCGGATCATTAACCGTATTCAGCCGTATGAAAATGTGAAGAGAGTAACCGAATGGGCAAGACAAATCGGCTTCACTTCCGTCAACTATGATCTGATATACGGCCTACCCCACCAAACGGAGAAAAGCATAACCAAAACTATTATTGACACGATCGCTCTGAAGCCTGACAGAATTGCTTTTTACAGTTATGCGCATATTCCATGGAAAGCAAAATCTCAAAGATTATATGATGAAAGAGATTTGCCCCCCGCCGGACAAAAGTTAAAGTTTTATACCATTGCAAGAAGCTTGTTTCTTTCCTCGGGTTATAAAGATATCGGGATGGATCATTTTGCATTGCCCGGTGATGACCTATTCGTTGCATATCATACGGGGAACTTACATAGGAATTTTATGGGATATACCACTGCAAAAACCCATTTTCTGGTGGGATTAGGTGTGTCTGCCATCAGCGATACAGGGACTGCCTATGCACAAAATAATAAAGAACTGACTAATTATTACCGGAGAATAAATGCTTCTGAGATACCGGTTCAACGGGGCTATTTATTAAATGAAACCGAAGCTGTATTCAGGAATTATATACTTGATATCGCCTGTAAAGGAGAGACCACATTCGGTTCTCATCACAGGGATTTATTGGAAGAATATGTATTGCCGGAATTGAAAGAAATGGAGGATGACGGACTTCTCCTTTTACGCAAAAAACAATTAACTGTAACGGAAACCGGTCGTATGTTCCTGAGAAATATCTGTCATGCGTTTGATCTGAAAGATAAATTACGCGATAATCAACATGATGTACCTACATTCAGTAAAGCAATATGAAAGGGAGCAGACGAATAAATATTTTCCGTTTCGTTTTTAAGTTATCAGGTACCCCGGCCCTATAAATGGATCCCACATTCTCTGTTCGCAAGCGCTTTGGTTGGATCATAATATTTTTTTTCATCAGGTAATTGGTGTTTTATTAAATATTGTTCCAGGTCTTCATCGGAATAATAGTAGAACGGACTTACTTTTAATACGCCGTTTCTATCCTGAGAGGCAATATCAATTCCGTCACGATAAGCAGTTTGTCCTTTTCTTAAATTCGTGAACCAGACATCAGGTTCATGTTCTTTCATAGCACGTCTGAATGGTTCCAATTTAACCTGCTCCGTGAATATCTTATGCTCCGGGGTGTCAACTTCGGGAATTCCCAGCATTACATCCCTAAATCCGGCGGTTTGTAGGGGAACGTAGATAAAAATGTTCAGATTCAACTTTTCAATCAGTTCTTTAGCGTGACGGTAAGTGTCTGGTGTGTTGTACCCAGTATCGCACCATATCACTTTGATGGAGGGCAATGCTTGTGTAGTTACATACAGGATAGCGCTTTCATAGGGCCGGAAGTTTGTTGTAACTATTGGCTTCTTAGCCTGTTGGATAGCCCAGACTACAATTTCTTCAGGGCTTTTACCGTGTAAGGCTTTATTGATATTTTGCAAATCCATCATCTTTTTAATTTCCTTATTTTGGATTTAAAGAAGGCTCCTTAAAGTAGTAAGGACAGGTTCATCACCGCAATTGCACATTATTTCTATCTGCATCATTGATGCTTGCAAAATTAGTCTTTATGGAGAAATATAAATGAGATCCAAAGAAAAGAGATAGCAGTTTCCACTGCCACCTCCGGGACATTTTATATCGCCCTTTTCGTGGTTTATTTATAGGTTACAATCCTTCCCCAAACATCATTGGTTCCCCAAATCCCCTGCCTGGTACATTCCAATTGTACGATCTGGCTGTGATCTACAAAAAGATTTACCTCCGGGCCGTAATTCTTCACATACCATTTAAATACATGGGGATCAGCGGCTTCAAACATGACATTTTCAAGACCTAACCCGTTAATGAATTTAGCGGGTACATCCACCCTCCAGGGATTTGCATTTTCGGTAACTCCTTCCGATTCCATCATGATCAGATAAGCTCCGGCATCCAGGAATTTCCTGCCCTGTGTGATGGCGTATTCCACATCCTGCGTCCCTTCCTGCCTTAATTCGGACACAGTGGTATCTCCCCCTGCCCCGAACTGAATACCGATTTCAGGCTTTGCTTTTAGACCTGCTTTCTGCACATCTTCAATCACCCTCTGCCAGTCTGAAGTGGGGATGGAAATAAAACCCGTGGATATCTCGATAATATCAAATCCCATTTCTTTACATTCGGCGATGTATTTTTTTACGGATTCTTTACCTTTGGTCAGCACATATTCCATGAAGCCTCCGGTAGAAACCAACACACCATATTGATGTGCCAGATCATTCATCTCTTTTATCTTTTTGGGGTTCATAAAAGTAAAAGAACCGCCAGCAAATTTGATGCTGTCCACGTAATTGCCTGTCATTTCCAGAATATCTTTGAAATAACTCATTCCAAAGTTGGAATAATAAGCGGCGCGAATTTCAGTCATGCCCACCTTACGTGGCTTGGCGGGGCGGTCATTACGTTGCAGCCAGTTAAAGGCCACCGGATTCGTAATAAATTTTTTATTTTCTGCCATGATTTTTAATTTTTAAATGTGAACTGATTTTTAAATTTATAATTATTGAAGGTTTCCCAATATTTCCATTAATTCTTTTAAGTTATGCTTTTCCATGCCCTTTACTGTTTCAATGATCTTGTCTAATTTTTTTTCTTCGGCATAAGGAGATGCAAGTGTTTTAAACTTATGAATGATCGTTTCCCAAGATGCCGGACGCGTAAAAAATCCTTCATAATCCTTCTTATCTACATATAATCGTTTCCCGTCCTTCAGATAAATGGTCAGATCGCAAACCATAGCGTTCGGGAAGAGTTCAGAATAGGCTTTGTTTTCCTTTACCTGAACCTTTTGCAGTAATTGTTGCACGTCGTTCTTTAATATCCGTTCAGGCAAATATTGAGCAGGCAACACATTCCCGTCTAATATCATCACTGCTATCATATAAGGAAGGCTGTGATCTGCTTCTTCCTTTGTCCGGATATTTTTCTTTCCGCCTTCTTCCCCTCCGCCAATAATATTATAAGCCACATTGAACGTATTCAGGTCAATCTTGACTATATCTTCCGGTGAAAATCTGTTTGCCTGAATTAATTCCTGTACGCCTTCCAATGTAGCTTGTGAATGTATTTCTGCATTATATTTTTTAATGATGGTACCGGTAACTCTTTCCAGGTCTTCTTTTTGCCAGTCAATGGTGAAATCGCCGGCGATGGTATCTTTAAAACCTTTATTACCTTCAAAGACTTCTTCCGGGCCGGTGATTCCATGCATGGCTAAAAAGGCCGAATGAGTGGAGGTCCATCCGGTAGAAGGAGATGCCAGTCCCTTCCAGTGAGATAGGTTACCCGTTCTTGTGACGCGCAATGCATTATAAGCGGTAGCGGAAATAGCGATGGCGTTGGCAATTTTATTTTCATCGAGGCCCAGGGCAAATGCTGCTCCTGCCGCCGCGCCGTAAGCGCCTTGCACGGTATGGTCAAAACCTTTGTCGCGCACCGGAGCCACATCACTTAACCTGCACTGTACCTGGTAAGCGATGGCCAGCGCAGTCAGAAAATCTTCCCCGTTCCTGTCAGCATATTCTGCGGCGGCTAATATGCTCCCGATATTATCGGATGGGTGGCAGGTCTCTTTTTTTGCCAGATAACTATCATTATAGTCTAAATAGCGAATGAGTGCTGAATTGTAAAAAGCAGCTCTGTCCGGGGCAGTCTTTCCGCCACCTATCATCGTTGTCAGGGGATTCCCTCCAAACGCATGGATCTGTTGCCTGATCATTTCAGCCGGTTCTCCCTTTTGTGCGCCTATGGCACATCCTAAAGAATCCAGCAAACGGAGTTTTAACTCCTTTACAGCCTTTTTGGAAAGATCCCTGTAATGACGGTTATAAACAAACTTTGCCAAATCTTGTACTTCTGTCATGATATATATTTTTAACTCTTGCTTTTAATCTTCATTCTGATGCAAAGATATCCTGATATACAGAGCGAGTCAATAATGCAAAGGCGATCAGTATAATAGACAGAAGCGATTGATGTGATCTTAATGGGAAAAATAATTATCCTTAACAGGAAAAGTGATCAGGGCTTTATTCCTTAATGATGAAAGATGTAATTTTGCACATGAAGAGGTTGATTAATTCAAAAAAATATGGCACAGCGTAGTAAGAAAGAAGTTCTTGAATATCTTGAGCGTGCGGAGGTAGCTGCAGTAGGTACTTCTAACATGGGATCACCACGCCAGCGGATGATGCATTTTGGTGCGGATGAAAATTTCAACATGTATGTGAGCAGTATGAAAGGCGACCCTAAAATCATTCAGTGGAGTAATATTCCCGAAACGGCCATGTTGATTCATCAGGGAGCTACTTTCATGGAGATGGAAGAAGTGGAAGTAATAGGCAGAGCTGAAATTATCCGAAACAGAGAAGAGAGGGAAAAGGCCATAGAACTGATGAATGTCCGCTCTCCCATAGTGCATAATTTTTATGAGATCAAGGCAACTGACCGCCTTGAATTTATTCGTATCAAACCTTTTATAGTCAAATATCGCTTTGTACCTGAGATTCTGCAGGGTGAAAAGCCGACAATTTTTGAGTTTCCGGAGAATCGTCTTTCTTTCAGCGCATGGGATGATGTGAAAGCTAAAGCGAGAGCATGGAAAGAGGCTGTCCGTCCCCTGTCATTGACCGCTTCACTTATCCCGTTATTACTGGGAGCTGCGGTGGCCTTTTCCGTATTGCATACCATCCATTTATCTTTATTCCTGTTGACTGTACTCGGTGGAGTCATGATCCAGGCCGGCACTAATATGATCAATGACTGGAAAGATGCTGACAGGGATAATGAGAATGTGGAAGGTATTCGTCCATTTACGGGCGGATCACGAGTAATACAATTAGGACTTATCTCCCGGTCGGATATGGGGTTTTTCGGGATACTGATCAGCGCCATTGCTGCCCTGATTGGCATTTACTTAGTATTTGCCGGCGGATGGGGGTTGATCCCATTGATTCTGTATGGATCATTGGCGGGCATGTTTTATACAGGCGGCAAAGGAAAATTCTCATTTATTAACCTGGCTCCGGGAATAGCAGAGTTCCTGATCGCCACTACATACGGAGTACTGATGACCCTGGGAGCTTTTTATGTTCAAACGGGATATTTCTCGTTGCAGATATTCCTTATTTCCCTTCCGGTGGCTATTTTAATTACCAATGTATTACTGATCAATCAGTTCCAGGATGCAGGGTCAGATGGGAAAACAGGGAAGAATACATTGGTAGTCCGCATAGGAAAAAAGAGATCAAAAAATATCCTGATTGGGTTTTTTATTACAGCCTATATTCTCATTGCTTTATTGCCGGTCTTTGGATATGCACCCTATGCTTTATATCTGGCTTTTCTTTCTTTACCTTTTGCCATTCAGGCGATCCGTTATACGCAGCATAATTACAACAAAACCTCCGTTGATCTAATATCGGGAAATGCGCATACTGCTATTACACATTTGTTTGCAGGGCTGCTCCTGGTTTTTGCTTTTCTGCTGAAAGGTTCAGGCTATATTTTTCCCGTTCTCTACCTTGTCGCCTCTATGCTGTTTGTGGTGTGGGTCTGGAATTATATTGAACGAAAGAGAAAGGCGATGGACGACTTCCGCCTGGCTGTTAAAAAATGAAAACAGATCATTTTACCGGAAGATTTGCCAATATTTCTTTTTTAATTACTTTGGTGATCCTGCTTTTTTCAAATCCGCGGGGTGTGACTAAGGATATGGTTTTGCTTAAATCGTGACCGGTAATTATTCTCACCATTTTCAATCTCCGCTCGCCCATATAGCGGCAGGCTAACTCAGGTAACAAAGTGAGTCCGCCGTTGAGGTCTATTATTTTTCTTATTGTTTCCAGCGAACCGCTTTCATATTGGATATTATTGGATCTCTTATTAGGAAATGTTGAGCCATCTTTATTTCCCGGAAGAAAATAATGTCTGAAGTCTTCATGAAGGATGAGTTCATCCAACGGAATATCGGTCCATTTCACTTCATCTTTTTCAAACAGAGGATGCTTTGGGCTGATATAAAGCACAAAATTTTCCTGGAGCAACTTTTCTTCATAATATCCTTCCTTAATAAATGGAGTCATGGTAACCGCGCCATCGAGACTCCCATCTTCAAAGTGTGTTACCATTTCTCTGGAGGTAAATTCCCTGATCTCGACGTGCAGCTCCGGATATCTTTTTGCCAGTGAAGACACAAAAAGAGGAAGCAGGTAGGGCGCCAATAAAGGCAGGATCCCTAAATGAAAGGTCCCTTCGGGACGGTTGTTTATCTTTCTTGCAATCTCTATAAAATGCCGCTGGTTTTCCAATATTTCCTTAGCTTTTGCGATCAGATCGGCACCTTTCATCGTAGTGGTAACGGGAAAGCGGGAACGGTCAAAAATCATGATGCCAAATTCTTTTTCCAGCCGTTGAATTTCCTTACTTAAAGTGGACTGCGCAATTTCACATTCGTCTGCGGCCCGGGCGAAGCTACGGTGCTTATCTACCGAAACGATATATTTTAGCTGATTGAAATTCATAATCCTGAAGTAATGGAGATTCAAATATTTACTCGGTGAATCAAGTTTACAAAGATAATCAAATGATTCTGTCAGAATATTCCCAATCAGATAAATAATTTTCCTCGTCAGAATACTCTTCTCCCTGCTTTTTTATCATCTTTGCCTGTTGATTCTGTTTTTATCATTTATTTGCTTTAGCATGCTTTGCATCTATCATCATTCTACCGATCCTTATTTTAATGTGGCCACTGACGAGTATATCCTGAAGCATATCGAAGAAGATTGCTTTATGCTGTGGAGAAACGATAATGCCATTATTGTAGGACGTTTTCAAAACACACTTGCGGAAATTAATTATGATTATGTACATGATCATGGTATAAACATAGTCAGGAGGCTGTCCGGCGGTGGAGCTGTTTATCATGATCTGGGAAATCTTAATTTTTCATTCACTCAAAAAGGAACAAGCGCTTCATTATCTGATTTTGAAAAATATACCCGTCCCATTATTGAAGTCTTACAGGAGCTGGGAACCGATGCACGGTTTGAGGGAAGGAACGATATCACTATTGACGGTAAAAAGATTGCCGGTAATGCCGAACATATTTATAAGAATAAAATCCTGCATCACGGATGTATCCTTTTCTCATCGAAAATGAAAAACGTCAGCGAAGCGCTGAGGATCAATCCTGCGAAATATATTGATAAGGCGATAAAATCTGTTCCGAAACGGGTGACGAATGTTTCGGATCATCTGAAAATACCGTTAACGGTAGAGGGATTTACTCAAAAGATCATGGAGCATGTGTTGGCTATGGATAAAAATAACAGGCTTTATTCTTTCACAGATGAGGATCTGAGAAACATCCGGAAACTGCGTGATAAAAAATATGCCACTGACGCCTGGAATTATGGTGAGTCGCCTGAGTATAGCTTTAAGAAATCTGTCAGAACGAAGGGCGGAACGCTGGAAATGAATCTGGAAGTGAAGAAGGGAATTATTGAAAAAGTAAAGATTTACGGCGATTTCTTTTCGGAAAAAGGAATTGTTCCCATAGAAAACGCTTTAATCAATGTGCCACATGAGGAA
Organism: Chitinophagaceae bacterium; assembly: GCA_004322015.1. GTDB lineage: Bacteria > Bacteroidota > Bacteroidia > Chitinophagales > Chitinophagaceae > FW021-bin31. Next base: position 12,597 of record SCQT01000255.1, on the reverse strand, counting down.
AAGGCTATCCGCAGCGCTTTAATGGCATTTCCTATAGGAAAGCATTTTCAGAATATGGATGCGGGTGATTTAATAGAAGCCATGTTTTAATCCAGGAGAGCAGAAATCCCTTCCTTGTATGTATTGCAATGAGCATCTACGATATCTTTAAGAGCGGCGGAATAACCGCCGCCCATACTTACCTGCACGGAGAGGTCATGCTGTTTACAATAATTGAAAACTATTTTATCTCTCACTTTACAATCCTCTTTTGTAAGTTTCAGTTTTCCCATCTTATCACTTTTCAGTACGTCGGCGCCGGCCTGAAAAAAAACAAAATCAGGATGGACCTTTTTAAATAAGAGGTCTAAATTTTTTTCAAGAAGATCAAGGTACTTATCGCCCGCGGTGTCATCTTCAAGTCCGATATCCAAATCTGATTTTTCTTTATGGAATGGGAAATTATTCCTGCCATGCATGGAAAATGTAAATACTCTTTTCTCATGTTGAAAAATCTCCGCGGTCCCGTTTCCCTGATGCACATCCAGATCAATGATCAATACCTGACGGATATTTTGATAATCCAATAAATATCTCGCTGCCACCGCCTGATCGTTAAGCAGGCAAAAGCCTTCGCCCCAATTGCTTCCTGCATGATGGGTGCCGCCGGCTATATTAAAACCGATTTTATTTTGAAGTGCAGTCACTGCTGCCGTAATGGTGCCCTGTACAATGAGCAACTCCCGTTCCACAAGCTGTTGGCTCAATGGAAACCCTATTCTCCGGATTTCCTGCCTGCTTAACCTGAGTGTCAAAAGTCTTTTGATATAAGACTCCTGATGGACTGCGGATAAGTGTTTCTCCTCAGGCATCTCAGGTGTAAAATAAGCATTTTCTTTTACGACATCTTCGTATAAAAGCTGATCATGCAGTAATTCATATTTTAACATGGGAAAGCGGTGGCCTTCCGGAAGAGGAAAGTTAAAAATGGGATGCCACGCGATAAAAGGCATAGATTTTGCGTATTTAATTTGCTCAAAGTTACACAATGCCCTTTTACTGCAGGTTTCAGAGACGATAAATCAGGGATCGGTTTGGAAAAATCAGATAAGATGGATTTCCCTGGAGGGAGGTCTCAATACGATATGGGCGGCGGTAAAATACTTTTTTGAGAACCTTCAACAAAATTCTGAATAAAAGGTTAAATAAGAATACAGCGTACAATTTTCAGTGACCAATAAACGTATTATTATTACAGACAATAATATATTTTTCTGCCTGCCGTTGGAAAAGATCATTCAATATATAAAAAAAGCCGCCATGAAAAACAAAATCGGACTTTACTTTCAGTTGGAAACTGATAATCCTCAGGATTCCTATTCCGCCGTGAAGCAAACACTGAATCGCCTGGAGCAATTGGAAGAAGAAGGATTGAATGTGCAATACTTCGAGCTCAGGTTGAAAAAACTGAAAGGGTTGCAAAAAGCGGAAGGCGTTTTTATGAAGTTGGATGGGGAGGGAGGCACCTTTATTGAAAATGAATCTTCACCCCGGTGGATGATGGCATTTGATAATGCGTTTGAGCGTATTCACCATAATTTAAAAAACCTGAACAGCTATTATGCGGGTACCACCCAGTATGCTTGAATATGAGCAGTCGGCTGGCAAGTTTTCCAAAACGAAAAAATTCAGCAGAAGAGCTCTACAGGAGAAGTGGAGAGGTATATCTTTTTATTTCCAGGGATCATTTATTATATTCATTACAATTTAGAGATAATCCGGCAGGTGTCTTCTGCCATTTCATCGGAGATGTCCAGGTGGGTAACGATCCTTATCTGATTAGCTGAAATCGGGATCACAAGAATATTGTTTTCTTTCAGCTTCTGTGCCAGCGTGTCGGCTGTGTATTTACCTTTTACCTCAAAGATGAGAATATTCGTTTCTACTGGCAGTATTTCGCCGATAAAATTTGTTTGTCGCAAAGCTTCCGCTATTTTTAGGGCATGCGTATGGTCTTCTGCCAACCTCCCGACATGATGATCGAGCGCATAAATGCCTGCTGCTGCCAGGAAGCCCGCCTGCCGCATTCCACCTCCAAAAACTTTGCGGATCCTTCTTGCTCTTGCTATAAAATCATTTGTGCCCAATAGAACGGATCCCACCGGGCAGCCCAATCCTTTGCTCAGACAGATTGAAATGCTGTCAAAGATCTTTCCATATTGCGCCGGTGTCTCATTTTTAGCAATCAGCGCATTAAAGAGCCTTGCTCCGTCAAGATGGAATTTCAATGAATGTGCCCTACAGACTTCTTTTATTTTTTTTATTTCTTCAAAATCATAACAACTGCCTCCGCCGCGGTTGGCAGTATTTTCAAGGCAGACCAGAGAAGTATGCGGCTTATGTATGTCGTCGGGATTAATGGCTTGTAAAACTTGTCCGGCAGTGATTCTCCCCCGGTCGCCATGCAGCACCCTGGCCTGTGATCCGGAATTCCTCGCTATTCCGCCACCTTCGTACACATATACGTGAGCATTATCTGTGCAAATCACCTCATCGCCGGGCTGGGTATGCACTTTGATAGCAATTTGATTCGTCATGGTGCCGGATGGGCAGAACAAGGCCGCTTCCATTCCAAACAATGCGGATATTTTTTCCTGTAGCGCATTGATACTTGGATCTTCCCCAAAAACATCGTCTCCTACTTTTGCATGCATCATAGCCCGGCGCATTCCGTCAGTCGGGCGTGTCACTGTGTCACTTCTGAAATCTGTCATTTTTGAAAAATTTTAAGGTAAAAAATAAACATTTTATTCTTGAAAAAGGTTAGACTTTAAAAAAATTTAAGGAGCGGTAAATCTCTTTAAATATATGTTAAAATCAATGGGTTAGCAAAAATAGGTATTATGAAAATAACGTTTCGCTTTATACCTTGGCTCTCTGAAAAACAGATGTATTTGGCTATATGAAAACTAAGTACGACCTTTGCGCCCGTTTTCAAAAGCTTTTGGTCTGAAATTTGTGATTATAACCGCGATTTTGATCCACTTTATACAGGCTCTGAAGGATTGAACCAAAGTGGAAATCTGCTGTTAGTTAATTGAAATTCAGATTTTTTAAAGTGTTCATTTTTATAGTATAAACATAAAGAAAAGGAAATAATATGAGGCAGCTAAAAATTGCCACCCAAATCACTAACCGTGATTCGCAAGCTGTAGAAAAATATCTACAGGAGATTTCCAAGATTTCCCTATTGACCCCGGAAGAAGAAACTACCCTCGCTCAAAGGATCAAAATGGGAGACCAAAAAGCATTGGAACGCTTAGTAACCGGAAATTTACGTTTCGTGGTTTCTGTGGCCAAGCAATATCAGCACCAGGGATTGTCCCTGAGTGACCTGATCAATGAGGGTAACTTAGGTTTGATCAAGGCGGCACAGCGTTTTGATGAAACCAAAGGTTTCAAATTCATTTCTTATGCCGTATGGTGGATCCGCCAGTCTATTTTACAGGCATTGGCAGAACAGGGACGGTTAGTACGTTTACCTCAGAATAAAATAGGCACTTATAATAAAGCCAATAAGGCATACATTGCTTTCGAACAGGAGCACGAGCGCGAACCTTCTACGGAGGAATTGGCAGAATTGCTGGAAATGAATGAAACTGAAATTAATAACATTTTTCAGTCCAATACCCGCCACATGAGCCTGGACGCACCGGTTCACGAAGCAGAAGATGTGGCTATGGGCGATTTGATGGAAGGCGATGATGAAACCGATGATGATGTCATGCGCGATTCTCTGCGCGAAGAGATCCGCCGGGTATTAAAATCTCTCAGCCCGCGGGAATCGGAAATAGTAAATGCATATTTCGGACTGGATGGTGAGAACGGCACTTCTATTGAGCAGATCGGGCAGAAATATGATCTGACGAAAGAACGCATTCGCCAGATAAAAGAGAGAGCGATCAAGCGCCTGCAGAAAGCACGTTATAGCAATGCATTGAAAACTTATCTTGGACAATAAGTTTTTTCATCAAAACAATACCTGACCGTCTCTATATGCGTAGAGACGGTTTTTTTTAATTTAGCCTGTGGGTGATTATCTTTGACCTTTATTTTACAAGGAATTGAAAGGCAGTATGTATAAATGGCCAGCGATCATAGGAATAATCTTTGCTTTGAGCAGCGCTTCCTGTGAAAAAGACATTCATATTAATTTGCATGATGCCAGTCAGGAATTAGTGGTAGATGGGAGTATTGAGAATAGAAAACCTCCGACTATTGTGCTGACTAACAGCATAAATTTTTTTTCATCTATTGATACGAATATCCTTAAAACATTATTTGTGCATGGAGCGATGGTGAGTGTGACGGGGAATGGATATACCGTCACATTATCGGAGCATGAGATGGATACCCTGAATGGCAACAAATATTATTACTATACCACAGATTCATCAGATGCGGGTTTGATGAGGGGTAAAATCGGTCAGACTTACACGCTGCATATAGAAACGGATGGGAAAAGCTATAATGCAGAAACGACTATTCCTGCCGGCGGTTTTCATCTTGATTCACTATGGTGGGTATGGGGTGTGAAAGACAATAAGCCCGATACTGTCAAGGCTTATTTAATGGCAAGAATTACCGATCCGTCCGTACCTGGAAATTATGCACGCTATTTTACTAAAAGGAACAGAGAGCCTTTCTATCCGGGATTAAATTCAGTGGCAGACGATGAAATCACAAACGGAACTATATTTGATTTTCAGATAGACCGGGGTGTGAGTAAGAACGATCAGATAGATTTCAATCATTACGGATATTTTCTTCCGGGAGATACCGTGACACTAAAGTTCTGTAACATTGATAAAGCTACTTATGATTTCTGGCATACATGGGAATATGCATGGAGCAATGAAAGCAATCCTTTTTCCACGCCAACCACCGTTTTAGGGAATGTAAAGGGAGCTTTGGGATATTGGGGAGGATATGCCGCACAATATAAAACAGTCATTATACCCAAATAAAATAAGGAGAATATGATGGAAAATAACCATTTGGAGAAGGTGCAATTATTAATTATCGGATCAGGTCCTGCCGGATATACAGCGGCAATTTATGCGGCACGCGCGAATCTTAAGCCCGTTTTATACCAGGGTATTCAGCCCGGCGGGCAACTGACTATCACTACGGAGGTGGAAAATTATCCCGGTTATGCAGATGGAGTGCAGGGTCCTGATATGATGGTGGATTTTGAGAAGCAGGCCAAACGGATGGGTGCAGATATAAGGTTTGGGCTGGCCACGGCAGCCGATCTTTCCGGCTCTCCTTTCAAAATTACAATAGACGATGAAAAAGTGATAGAGGCGGAGGCTTTGATCATTTCAACAGGGGCATCTGCTAAGTGGTTACATTTGGAAAGTGAACAGCGACTGAATGGATATGGTGTTTCCGCATGTGCGGTCTGCGACGGTTTTTTCTTCAAGGGCCAGGAAGTGGCTATTGTGGGCGGGGGGGATACTGCATGTGAAGAGGCGCTTTATCTTTCTAAAATATGTTCGACGGTACACATGCTGGTAAGGCGCAATGAAATGCGTGCTTCTAAGATCATGCAGCAGCGGGTAGATAAAACACCTAATATTATAGTTTATTGGAACACGGATACACTTGAAGTGTTAGGGAAAGATAAAGTGGAGGGCGTGAGAATAAAAGATAAGACATCGGGGAAGGAATCCGTAATTTCTGTAAAAGCTTTCTTCGTGGCTATCGGGCATACGCCCAACTCAGGCATATTCAAAGGCCAGATAGATATGGATGAGCAGGGCTATATTCAAACGATTAATGGCAGCACCAAGACCAATATTGAAGGTGTGTTCGCCGCCGGCGATGTGCAGGATAAAACTTACCGGCAGGCAGTGACTGCGGCCGGATCGGGTTGTATGGCAGCCCTGGACGCGGAAAGATATTTAAGCTCAAAGGAAATATAAGGCGATTATTTTAAGAAGTATTAGCATTATAGAACTAACGTCTTATAAACTTTGGGAAAAATTCCAAAGAACAAATCTCAATATACAAATAATCCCCATGTTCCAAATTTCAATAACCTAAACTCGATCGAAGCAGGTACCGTTTGAAATTTAGGATTTGGAAATTGATATTTAATTGTCATTTGGTTTTTGTTATTTGCCTTTTAGTGCTTGCCTTGTTGGGTAGGGGCTTTAAACTGATAGGATTCTGGTTTCACCTTTTTAGTATCAAAATAATTTGTAATGCTTACGATCAGTTTGGAAGAGATGAAGTTTCATGCAGGACATGGCATTTATCCTGAAGAAAAAATAATCGGTAATGATTTCATCGTGGATGTGAGTATCGGGATTGAGGGTAAAGAAGCTGTCGCAGATCTTTCTCAAACCATAGATTACGTAAAAGTTTATGAGATTATCAGTAAAGAAATGAGCAAACCGACAACTGTATTGGAATCACTTGCCTACTCCTGTGTAGCCTGTATTAAACGGGAATTTCCGCAATCGAAAGCTATTAAAATAAAGATCAGTAAATTGCATCCTCCGATGGGTGGCGAGATTGGCAAATCATCCATCACGTTAGATAAAACGTTTGATAACTAATTCCTGTAGAGAAACCGACAATCATGTTTAAATTATCCTGCCTAATTATCGCCTTACTCGCGTTCACCTTTTCCACGCAGGCACAAACAGTGGATACTCTTGTAGCACGTGGAATGAGTTTTGAAAAAGATATGGAAGAGGCGCAGGCATTAAAACAATATCAGGCTGCCGTTGCTTTGGATTCGGGAAACGTGCAAGCCTTGTGCCGTGCCAGCGTCCTGACTTCCCGTGAAGGCAACCGCCAAAAGACAGCCGTACAGAAAATACCTTATTTCACGAATGCAAAGACTTTGGCGGCAACCGCTTTGAGAAAGAGTGCGGATAGTAAAGAAGCGAATTACGCGATGGCTTTAGCATTAATGCATCTGTCTTCAGCAAATGGTGCTAAAGAAAAAGCGGCTGATCTGAAAGCTATTAAAATTTATGCTGATAAAGCCTTGCTCATAGATCCTAAATATGCACAGGCATGGAATATCTTGGGAAAATGGAATTATGAAGTCAGCACACTTAATTTCGCCGAACGTACGGCCTTGAAATTTCTCTTTGGGAAATTACCAATCGCCAGCCTCGATAATGCCATTAATGATTATCTAAAATGCAGACAGTTAGATCCCGGCTATATTCAAAATGTGTATGATCTCGCTGTCGCTTATCATGCCAAAGGTCAGGATGTAGAGGCAATAACCACCCTGAACCAGGCCATCCATCTTCGTCCGGTCCTGCAGGATGACCGCTCTGTTCAGGAAAATTGCCGGAAAATGATCCAGCAATTACAATAATAAATTCTTCTTTTTTATCACTATATTGTTTCCGGCATTTGGAAAATGAAAAGATATGAAATACCTTGGCATTGTCTTTTGTTAAAAAGATAATAAAACAAAAGCAAACAAAACTATTTCTTTATTGAAATCAGGGATGATCATGGAACAATTTATTTTGTCGTTAGACCAGGGGACTACCAGTTCAAGAGCTATCATTTTTGATCATTCGGGGAATATAAAATCTTCCGCCCAGAAAGAATTTCAACAATATTTTCCAAAACCGGGATGGGTGGAGCATGATGCAGAAGAAATCTGGTCAACTCAGGCGGGCGTGGCAGCCGAAGCTATTACCCGTGCCGGATTGGAAGGAAGCCAGATTGCTGCTATCGGGATCACGAATCAGCGCGAAACAACGGTTGTCTGGGACAGGGAAACCGGTAAGCCTTTATGCCATGCCATCGTCTGGCAGGACAGGCGGACTTCTTCTTTCTGCGATCAACTGAAGAAAGAGGGAAGCGATAAAATGATCAGGGATAAAACAGGACTGATTGTAGATGCTTATTTTTCAGGAACGAAAATCAAATGGATATTGGATAATGTGAGCGGCGCCAGGCAAAAGGCATCTGCAGGAAAACTCGCGTTTGGCACTATAGACACCTGGTTGCTTTGGAATTTTACCAGGGGGAAGGTGCACATCACTGATGTAACTAATGCATCCCGGACCATGTTATTCAACATTCACTCTTTATCCTGGGATAAGGATCTGCTGAAGTTATTGGATATACCAGCCTCCCTCTTGCCCGAAGTGTGCACATGCAGCGAGATTTACGGCAATACTGCAGGGCAATTCCTGAGCAGGCAGATCCCACTGGCGGGCATTGCAGGAGATCAGCAGGCGGCTTTGTTCGGACAAATGTGCACTCAACCGGGTATGGTTAAAAATACCTATGGTACCGGTTGCTTCATGATGATGAATACAGGAGATAAAGCCATTCCTTCGCGAAATAATTTACTCACAACCATAGGCTGGAAAATAAAAGATCAGACCACTTATGCCCTGGAAGGGAGTATTTTCATTGGGGGTGCAGTAGTGCAATGGCTTCGTGATGGATTGGGTATCATCAGGTCGTCCGGCGATGTGGAAGGGCTGGCGGCGCGGGTCAAAGATAATGACGGAGTATATGTCGTCCCTGCCTTTGCAGGGTTGGGCGCCCCGCACTGGAAACAGGACGCCCGTGGCATGATTACAGGCATTACTCGTGGAACTAAAGACGCACATATTGCCAGGGCTTGCCTGGAAAGCATTGCTTACCAGACTTATGAAGTATTAAAGGCAATGGAATCGGATGCAGGAATACAAATAAAAGAACTGCGGGTGGATGGTGGCGCCACGGTGGATGACATGCTCATGCAATTTCAGGCCGATCTGCTGCAGACGGTGGTGATTCGCCCGCGAATTACGGAAACGACTGCGTTAGGCGCTGCCTGCCTGGCAGGATTGGCAACCGGGTATTGGTCCGGTATTGCAGAAATCAGCGGGCAGTGGCAGGTGGACAGGAGATTCAAACCTGAACAGCCTTCAGATAAAATAGACAGCTTACTTAAAGGCTGGCATAGGGCAGTGGCAGCAGCCAAATTCTGGGCTGACCAAAAATAACCGGTATAAATTCAACTCATCTTTCTTCTAACCAAAAAAAACAATTTATGACTGCATTTATTGCTGAAATCGTAGGAACTGCCTTATTGATCCTTTTAGGAGACGGCGTAGTAGCGAATGTATTACTGAAAGGTTCCAAGGGTTTCAAGGGGGAAGGGAACAGCGGATGGATAGTGATCACTCTCGGTTGGGCGATGGCTGTATATGTGCCCGTTTACTGCGTGCATACTTTCAGTGGCGCCCATATCAACCCTGCTGTAACACTTTGTCTTGCCCTTACCGGAAAATTTAGCTGGATGATGGTCATTCCCTATTTTATCGCACAATTGATTGGTGCGATCATTGGTGCAGGTTTAGTGTGGCTTACTTATAAGAAGCATTATGATGAAGATAATGATCCTGAAATGGTATTGCTTACTTTCTGTACGATGCCGGCAATCAAAAATTACGGATATAATCTGTTGACAGAAATTATCGGAACTTTCGTCCTGGATTTCGGAATATTATATTTAGCCTGGCCTCCTTCCGGAGTGGGCGGTTTAGCTGCTTTGCCTGTAGCCTTGCTGATTTTGGCTATTGGCTTGTCATTAGGCGGACCTACGGGTTATGCCATTAATCCGGCACGCGATTTAGGACCAAGGATCATGCACGCTATTCTTCCCATTCGGGGCAAAAGAGACAGCGGCTGGGCGTACGCATGGGTTCCTGTCCTCGGTCCCTTTATCGGAGCAGCGCTGGCGGCCGGTGCTTATATGCTGTTAGGACATTAATACAACGGGCAGGTATATATGCAACTTTTCACGTAAAGTATTGTTATTAACTGCAAAAAAGTAGTATGATCAATCCGAATATTCCTGATTCTTCTTTTCCAAGGGTGGTTATTATCGGGGCGGGCTTTGCAGGAATCAACCTGGTGAAGACTTTAAGAAGAAAGCCGTTCCAGGTTGTTTTAATTAATCAAAACAATTACCACCTGTTTCAGCCTCTTTTGTACCAGGTAGCTACTGCCGGATTAGAACCGAGCAGTATTGCTTTCCCTATCCGGGGTATTTTCAGTCATAAAGAGAATTTTATTTTCAGGTTGGCGGAAGTGATGCAGATCAATACCGAAAACAACTATGTTGAGACAAATATTGGAGAAATTCATTATGATTATTTAGTGATTGCCACCGGAAGTACAGGTAATTATTTTGGCAATTCACACTTTGAAGAGTTAGGCCATGGTATGAAATCCCTTTATGAAGCAGTGGGTCTCAGAAACTTTGGTTTGCGCGGTTTGGAAAATGCGTTATTACTCACCAATGTGGAGGAGAAAAAAGAAGCTTTAAATATCGTCATTGTAGGTGGAGGTCCAACCGGTGTGGAACTGGCAGGCGCTTTAGCTGAATTCCGGAAAACTATTTTTCCTAAAGACTATCCTGAATTATCTCCGGACATGATGACTATTCACCTGATTGAAGGTTCTCCTAAATTGCTGCTGAATATGAGTCCGGAGGCTTCGGCACATACATTTAAATACCTGACCAGGATGGGTGTGCAGATAAGATTAAATGCCAAGGTAGAAGATTATGATGGGCGGCATGTTTTCCTGGGAGACGGTACTTCGATTACTACTAAATATTTTATCTGGAGTGCAGGTGTTAAAGGCAATATGCCCCCCGGATTAAATCCTGAAGTAATTGAAAGGAATTCAAGGATTAAGGTCAATGAATACAACCAGGTACAGGGTTTCACGAATGTGTTTGCTATCGGAGATGTAGCACAAATGACGACGGATGCACGATATCTTAAAGGCCATCCCATGTTGGCCCAGGTAGCTATTCAACAGGGAAAGAATTTAGGCCGGAATCTTATAAACCTGCGAAAGAATAAACCGCTTTCTGTTTTCCTGTATAAAGATAAAGGTACTATGGCCACTATCGGTCGCAATAAGGCGGTCGCTGACATTGGCAAATTACATGTAACGGGATTTTTTGCATGGGTTATATGGATGACGGTGCACCTGATGTTCCTGATGGGATTCCGGAATAAAGTCATTGTATTCATCAACTGGGTTTATAGTTATTTCACGTATGAAAGAGGGACGAGGATCTTATTAAAGAGGCATTAGAACTTTCTTAAGGAATGTTGCTTGTCAAACATTTAAGGTAAATTAACATAGTGAATCTTTATTTTCGGGATTTCTTTTCTATATTGCACTCCTGTTCGTTGACTGATTAAGTATAATCTTTTGAAAAATTACACTATGAAAAAAAGTCTTGTTTTTTTATCTCTCTGCTTTGTTGCAATTATAGCATTTGGACAAAACCGCAGTCCCCGTATAGCTATTATTCCAGAACCTGTGATGGTTACTGAAAATACAGGGAGCTTTATCTTACCGAAAGATATAACGATAGAGGCGCCTGCAAAGCCCGAAGTGGAAGAGCCGGTTGCTTTCCTTGTAAAAAAATTAACGGTGCCTGCCGGCCGGGAAGTAAAAGTTGTCCACAGGGAATCGTCTGGTGCCACTATCAGGTTATTATTAAATAAAACTTCAGATACTACCATTGGAAAGGAAGGTTATCACTTGTCTGTAAAACCACATCAGATTGTTATCAGAGCCAATAAACCAGCGGGATTGTTTTATGGCGTACAATCGTTGATACAGCTTTTTCCTGAAGAAATTGAGACGGATCATTTAGTTAAAAATGTGGATTGGGAATCGCCATGCGTGGAGATCACTGACTATCCCAGGTTTGGATGGCGGGGATTGATGCTGGATGTGGCACGTCATTTTTTTACAAAAAAAGAAGTAGAGCAATACATTGATCATATGGTTCGCTATAAATATAATTTACTGCATCTTCATTTAACAGACGATCAGGGCTGGCGTATTGAAATAAAAGGACTGCCCAGATTGACTGAAGTGGGCGCGTGGAATGTCAAAAAAGAAGGCTATTTCGGTACATTCACTCCGCCTGCCCCTGATGCACCGAGAAATTACGGCGGATTCTATACACAGGATGATATTAGAGCGTTGGTACAGTATGCCAAGGCGCGTTTCGTGAACATTCTCCCTGAAATTGATGTGCCGGGCCACAGCCTGGCTGCTGTTGTCGCTTACCCTGAACTTTCCTGCACCCCCGGTGCTGATAAGTACCAGGTGAATTCAGGAGAGCCTTTTATGGATTGGTCTCATGGCGCACCGCCTATTGCTTTAGTGGATAATACCCTTTGTCCCGCCAATGAAAAAGTTTATACCTTTTTAGATAAAGTCATTACACAGGTAGCGCAATTATTCCCCTTTGAATACATTCACCTGGGTGGTGATGAGGCGCCGCACAATTATTGGGAAAAAAGTCCTCAGATTAAAGCCCTGATGAAGAAAGAAGGATTGAAAAATATGAACGAAGTGCAAAGTTATTTTACTAAACGGGTAGAAAAAATCGTAGAATCCAAAGGCAAGAAACTGATTGGCTGGGATGAGATCCTGGAAGGAGGATTAGCGCCTAATGCGGCTGTGATGAGCTGGCGGGGAATGGAAGGCGGAATACAGGCTGCTAAGATGGGGCATGAGGTAGTGATGAGCCCGACT
>SCQT01000254.1 GCA_004322015.1 Chitinophagaceae bacterium | reverse complement strand
AAACGGTTACGGCAAACCCAATTTATACACCTGTGACCTGAAGTATAGTATGGATGGTAGAGTTTCTGATAGCCGTAGAATTACTTTTGGTATCAGGCAGTACAGCTATGATACTATTGGTCATGTGCTGCATATTTCAGTCAATGGGAAACGTATTTTTATTAAAGGAGGAAACTGGGGTATGTCTGAATACATGTTGCGCTGCCGGGGAGATGAATATGACCTGAAAGTAAAATTGCATAAGGAAATGCATCTCAATATGATCCGTAATTGGATTGGTTCTACTACCGATGATGCATTCTACGATGCCTGTGATAAATACGGCATTATGGTCTGGGATGATTTCTGGTTAAATTCTCACCCTAATTTACCAATAGATATCTTTGATTTTAACCGGAACGCCGTTGAAAAAATTAAGCGCTTTCGCAATCATCCCTGTATCGCTATCTGGTGCGGAGAGAATGAAGGAGTTCCTTTGCCGCCGTTGAACGGCTGGTTGGCGGAAGATGTAAAAACCTTTGATGGCGGCGACCGGTGGTACCAGCCAAATTCTCATGCCGGTAACCTCACAGGGAGCGGACCCTGGACAAACTTTGATCCGCAATGGTATTTTACCAGATATCCCGGCGGCTTTGGTGGAAATAAAGGCTGGGGATTACGCACTGAAATCGGAACAGCCGTTTTCCCCACCTTCGCAAGCTTTAAAAAATTTATTCCTGAAAAAGATTGGTGGCCACGTAATGAAATGTGGAATAAGCATTTCTTTGGAAAGTCCGCAGCTAATGCGGGGCCTGATCACTATATGGAAAGTATTGATGAACGATATGGCAAACCCACGGGGATAAAAGATTTTTGCAGGAAGGCACAATTATTAAATATCGAAACTAATAAAGCCTTATTTGAAGGCTGGCAACAGCATATCTGGAATGATGCGTTCGGTGTCATGCTTTGGATGAGCAATCCAGCCTATCCATCCATGGTGTGGCAAACCTACGATTATTATTATGATCTGACAGGGGCCTATTGGGGTGTAAGAAAATCTTGTGAACCCTTGCATATTCAATGGAGCTATGCCGATAATTCCGTCAAAGTGATCAATACTACTGACAATGACTATGATCATCTGGAAGCGCAGGCAATTGTATATGATTTGTCGGGAAAGAAAACGAACTTGGAAAAAACAGTAGAAATCAATTCAAAAAGCAATACAGCACAACCATGCTTTAATTTAGATTTGGGTTTTAATACAAACGATCTGGCTTATGGTAAAAAAACCGTAGCTTCTTCCGTATCTAAAGATGCAGGGGGGGCCGATGCTGTAACGGATGGCAACCAGGGTACACGCTGGAGCAGTGATTATTCGGATGATCAATGGATTTATATAGATCTGGGAAAGGAAGAAAAATTCAGCACAGTGGTGCTGAATTGGGAAGCTGCTTATGCTAAGACTTTCAAATTACAAATATCTGACGATGCTTCCGGCTGGAGAGATATTTATACACAAAAAAACGGGAAGGGAGGTGTCGAAAGTGTTACTTTTCACCCGGTAAAAGCCAGGTATGTCAGAATGTTGGGGTTGCAAAGAGCCACTTTCTTTGGCTATTCTTTATATGAATTTGAAATTTTAAAAAACCAACGGATAGTAAAACCCCAGGTTCAGTTCATCCGGCTTTTATTGAAAGATAAAATGGGCAATCTGTTATCTGATAATTTTTATTGGCGCAGCGCTATGAATAATGATTATACTGCCTTGAATACCTTGCCTCCGGTGAAATTGAAAGTAACTTCTTTCCTCACACGGGAGAATGACAGTGATATTATTGAAGCGACTATTATCAACCCGGCTTCTTCTAAAGCTGTTGCTTTTGCCGTCTATGTGCAGGCAGTGAGAAGCAGCGATGGAACACGAATCCTGCCTGCTTTTATGAATGACAATTATTTTACTCTCATGAAAGGAGAATCAAAAAAGATCCGGATAATATTTGATCCAAAATTGCTGAAAGACGGAAAATATCAATTGCTGGTAACACCTTATAATAATAAATGAAGCTATAAATCAATTTACCATGAGTAAAAAACTAATCGTCATAGCATGCATACTTTCTGCCTTTTCAGTAAAAGCACAACAAAAGGTAATTAATGTACATCCCGGCATGGTGAATAAAGAGGAACAAAGAACCAATGAAAAGGCCAAAGCGCAAAGGAGGGCAGAAGATTTTGCCCATCTTCAAAAATATTACGATAGCCTGTTCCATAACGACTGGGCATGGATTTCAAAATACCAAGAGGCTAATGCCAGGCTATCACCTCCTGCGCCCGGAGAAAAGCGGGTAGTCTTTTTAGGTAATTCCATCACGGAGAATTGGTATAATATGGACCCTGCATTTTTTAAAAAGAATCATTATATAGGTCGTGGAATAGGCGGACAGGTTTCTTCACAAATGCTGGTGCGCTTCCGGGAAGACGTTATTAACCTCAAGCCTGCTATCGTAGTGATCGAAGCCGGCACTAATGACATTGCGGAAAACCAGGGGCCTGTTTCGCTCAAGAATGTTTTCGGCAATATTGTCTCTATGGTTGAACTGGCCAGGGCAAATGACTTTATTCCTATCATCAGTTCGGTATTACCCGCTACTGATTTTCCATGGCATCATGGTTTGAAGCCTGCTCAAAAAATTATCCAATTGAATACCATGCTAAAAGCGTATGCAAAAAGTAGGCACATTATTTATGTTGATTACTGGTCGGCCATGGTGAATGACGAAGACGGATTAAAAGTGGATTTGTCTTTGGATGGCTTTGTACATCCTAACCTCGCTGGTTATAAAATAATGGAGCCGATTGTGCAGGCCGCAATTAATAAAGCCTTAAAGAAATGATGATGTGACCGGAAAAATAGTTGATATATCCTTTATCAGCCTTTAAGTATTAAAGGCGCTTCCTTAAATAGGGGTTGCTCAATAACTCAAAGCATATACTCTGTGAGCATTTTTTGGAAGGATTCTGACTATTTATCTGTATAAGTTTTGATAAGAGTTTACCAAAAACCTTGCATCTGAATATATAGAAAAAAGTTTTGAATACAAGTTCTTAGAAGAGATTGGATTAAGAGAGCCATTTTTATAGGATAGGATCAATGTTATTAACTTGAATCTTTTGTAAGAGAAAGGGTTTTGCCCGAAGGGCAAAAATATGAATAACCGTGGGTTCCACCCACGGTAAAAAGAGGCGGTTCAGTTCAACCCTGTGAGGGTTGAATCATTCGTAGCTGACCTGGACCGTTGGCTGTGTCTCTATGGCCATAGAGATTATTTACATAATGCCACTTCGTGGCTTAAGACGTTCTTACGTAAATGACATTGGAAATCAGATAAAAAATAAAAATCATCCGACGGGGCTAAAAAAATATGATTTCAAAAATGTTACAAGTTATTGAGCAAGCCCTAAATAGTGCTTTTAATTATTATATTTGTTCCAAAGTCGTTAATAATAAGAGTACCGCTAAAAACTGCCATTTCTCTGTGTGTCTCGTATTAGTGGAATTTGTGTCCTTTGTCTGATGGTTCAAAGAACTCCTTTGGAGGAGGACTTCATTGAAGTGGTGAAAAATACTAAAAATTTGGCTCTTGAGATGCCTCAATTAAAAGGACAATAGATAACAGCAGAATAAAATAAAAATGGGGGTCTGGAAAAAATCAGGGTGGGTTAAAGGGGCAGCACACCACAGGATGGTTTTGGAGAATCGTCATCTTACATTTGACGGGGTGTTTGGATATAAAAAAACGATTCTATAAAAGATATTATACTCATTGTTTTAATTGTCAATATGGTTTATTAGGTAAGGCCATGAGAACCTTTTCCCTAATTATTATTGGGCAGGATATAGTACAAGTGATAAGCCACTTAAGAATTAGCCTTAATTATTAAAATGGTTTGTCGTTCCTTGTAACTCTAAAACCTTAACCCTATTACCTATTTAGACTTTTACACGACGATTAAACCTAATACTTCTTATGGTAGTCGTTTGTATTCCCTGGTCGTTCAACCGTTTATATTTGGAGTACATTGTCCATTTGCCCGGTAACAATATCCGGCTAAACTGAGATTTCTTTTGCTGATGGAGAGATGCCGAAGGCTCTGATATATTCTCTAATAGTGCCTTATGGGGTTATAACATCATTATTTCTCATCACTTAAGGGGTATCATGACGTTAAAATTTTCTTTCAATTCAATTAAGACTTATTAATTTGGTTAAGTAATTTTGATTTTATTGGTACCAAGCTATGAACAATAAGCAAGATAACGAATTGATATTTCAGTTGCAAAAAGGCAGCATTAAGGCCTTTAACAGTGTATATGAAAAATATCATCAGGCCTTGTATCGGAATATCTTAAAGATCACCAAAAACCAGGAGACAACAGAAGATATTTTACAGGATGTATTTGTAGCACTTTGGGAAAAGAGAATGGAGCTTGACGAAGGTAAAACATTAAGCGGATGGCTTTTTGTAATCAGCTTTAATAAAGCGATTAATTATACTAAGAAAGAATTAACAAGATTACATGCAAAAAATAAACTTTCTGATCTTTATTCAGAGACATCACAGGAAGATGATCATCCGGAAATATATGAACAACGGCACGAATTGCTTCAGCAGGCCATGACGAATTTGTCTCCTCAAAAGCAAAAAGTACTTATATTGTGCAAGATAGAAGGGAAAACCTATGAGGAGGCTGCTAATATGTTAAATATTTCCAAACATACCGTAAAGGAATATCTTTCGGAAGCTATGAATTTGGTTAAGGTATATATTAAAAGCCATCCTCAATACATAAATGCTATTGACATAACCCTACTGTTATTATTATATCTGTATTTGTAATGCCCCGGGGTATTATATCTGTTTTTGATCACCCCTCCTTATTTACTTCTTTTTTGTATTTATATAAAAGTCCTATTGTGAAAGACATCAAGAATCAATTGTCCTATTTACTTCTTAAGGAAGAATGGAACCAGGAAGACCGGGAGTGGATGGTGGAATATTTGAATAGTAATGATATCAATCTGTTACGTGAAATAGCCAAGGAACAGTACGATGAAGATATAGAAAAAGTTCAGCAGATTCTTGACAAGAAATTATCTGCTGGTATCTTACGGAATATACATAGCAGGATCCAGGTAAAAAGAAAAATAAGAAAATTATATCGATGGTCCTTTGCTGCTGCCTGTTTATTATTGTTATTTTCTGTAGGTATTTACCGTAATTATGAAAGGAATAAAATACCTTTAAAGGTAGTATTTACTAAACCTGGCGAAACAAAAATGCTGCTGTTGTCCGATGGGACTCAAGTATGGTTAAGCCCCGAAAGCCGGTTTATCTATCCGAACACGTTCACGGGAAATGAAAGAGATGTTAGCTTGTCCGGTGAAGCTTTTTTTCAGGTAGCCCATAACACAGATCGTCCTTTCATTGTCAACACAGGCACGTTAAGAACTAAAGTATTAGGCACTTCTTTTGATATCAATGCTTATCCTGACCGGAAATACGCTACCGTCATAGTTGGTACAGGCGAGGTATCGGTAAACAGCACCTCTCAGAACAATGATGTGACTGATTCATCAGTTCGGCTGCTGCCGAATCAACAGGTTGTATATACTGCATATAATGACGGTTTAAGGAAAGAAAATTTCCCTGATGCAGCAAAAATATTATATGAAAGACGTAATGGTCATTTAGAATATAATGGAACTAATATAGAGAGAGTGACAGAAGATTTAAGCGTTATGTATGGAGTGAAAATTGACCTGGCAAGTCAACTGAATAATTATACTTATTATGGAGATTTTAATATTCATCAGGATAGCCTTAAATCATCCCTCAAAGTGATTTGTCTTACTTTGAATGCCGGACTTAAGAAGCAGGGTGATGTATATGTCATTGACAGAAAATTTGCCGGAGATTAATATTAAAATAAGGATCATGAGATTTTTTGAAATTATTCTGAGTATTTTTATCCTCTCTTTTGTTTCCTTATACGCAAGAAATGCATGTGGACAAGATATTCTGGATAGAAAAGTCACGATTAATATCCAAAACAAAGACTTCAAAAAGGCACTCCATGAAATCTCTAAAAAAGCAGGGATTTCTTTTAGCTATACTG
Source organism: Chitinophagaceae bacterium (assembly GCA_004322015.1). GTDB lineage: Bacteria > Bacteroidota > Bacteroidia > Chitinophagales > Chitinophagaceae > FW021-bin31. Next base: position 11,427 of record SCQT01000254.1, on the reverse strand, counting down.
GAAATATAATACCTGATAATGGTAAAATAAATGTGAGAGTGAAGGATGTTCCTTTAAGGACAGTGTTGGATATGGTCTTAAGCAAATATTCGTTGACTTATGTTGTTTATAATGACAAAATTATTATCAGGCGCACCCCTGCCATAATAGAGAAAAAGGAAGTCTCCCCGGGGCAAGGAACGGATACTGCCGTTCTTGGCATAGTAACAGATGCAGACGATAATCCTCTTATTGGAGTAACGATTAATGTAGCAGGCACTCATCAAGGAACGATCAGTAATGCAAGTGGACATTATCGTCTTCATGCTAATAAGGATGATAGGCTTATATTTTCATATATCGGATTCAAGACGCAAGAGATTCCTGTTGATGGTAAAGAAGAAATAAACGTTCGCTTGACAAACCAGGTGTTTGTGGGACAAGAAGTGGTAGTGGTAGGGTATGGCACGCAAAAAGTGGAAGATATTACAGGCGCCATTTCTTCTGTAAGCGCTAAAGAGCTGAAAGATCAGCCCGTTGCCAGCTTGCAACAAGCTCTTGAAGGCAAGTCGCCAGGTGTTCAGATTACACAGAATTCCGGCTCACCCGGAAAAAATGCAGAGGTAAGGATCCGCGGATTAACCTCTATCAATAATTCAGACCCCCTGTATGTAGTGGATGGCATTCCTTTGACTGCCAACGGAATTAATGCCATTGACCCAAGCGATATAGCCTCTGTGGAAGTACTCAAAGATGCGTCAGCCCAAGCGATTTATGGTTCAAGGGGAGCCAATGGTGTAATACTAGTTGAAACGAAAAAAGGAAGCGCAGGGAATTCACATATGACCATCAATGCATATGGAGGCATCGGTCAAATCCGAAAGAAACTAGACATGCTTAATGCACGAGAGTTTGTAGAACTCAATAGTGAGGCTTACAAAAGTGCCGGTATTCCTTCTCCCTGGGGGTACCCTTCCGAATATACTCACACTACTAATTGGCAAGATGCGCTTTTTAGAGCTGCCCCAATTCAAAATTATAACATTGCCTTCAGCGGAGGAACGGACAAGCTGACTTACAGGCTTAGCGGGTCTTATTTTAACCAGCAAGGTATTATTATTGGGTCGTCTTATAAACGGATGTCTCTTCGCATAAATTCAATATTCGAGCCAATTAATAAGGTAGAGGTTGGTGAAAATGTGGCGATAAATAAAAGCACGCAATATCTCGTGGAGGAAGGTGCTATTTCCAGAATTAATATACTTGAGGCCTTAAAAATGGATCCAACCGTCCCGGTGAAGGATTCTGCCGGTAATTATTCGAGTCCCCGCTACTCTGATGCACTTAATCCTATCGCTAGTATTCATTATACCGATATGAATAATCCCAATAACGACTGGTCGCTAATTGGTGGGACTTACCTGCAGTATAGGCCGGTTCGGGGACTGACTTTAAAATCGGACCTTAGCGTTGACCTTGATTTTGGTGATAATAAAAGCTTCAATCCTTCTTATGATGTGTCTCCTAACCAAAATAACCCTATTCCAAATCTTTCTCAAACCAAATCATTAGGTTATAATTGGATTTGGGATAATACCGCCACTTATGAAACCAACATCAATAAAGATAACCATTTAAAAATTCTTGCAGGCGTTTCTCAGGAGCAATATACGTACAATTTTTTAAATGGCGCTAATCAGGGGCAGCCAGGTAATGCACCCTATTTGCAATATTTGGATGCGGGCACCAGTAACCCCACAGTGCGTGGCAGCCAGGCACAATGGAGATTGTTATCCTATATCGGACGTCTCAATTACAATTATAAAGGGACTTATTTCTTGACGGCGACTATCCGGCGTGATGGTTCATCTAAATTTGGAGAAAATAATAAGTATGGGAATTTCCCGTCGGTATCCATTGGATGGGTGCCCACGGTAGAACCATTTTGGCGACAGCCCCAATGGCTGGATTACTTAAAATTAAGAGGAAGTTGGGGTATCGTAGGTAATCAGACAAGCGCAGGATATTATGATTTTTCTTCTACTATTAATAACTATTACTACGCATTTGGCTCTCCTGCAACTGCAGAATTGACGGCCGAACCTGGTGGACTTGGAAATCCCGACCTAAAATGGGAACGAGTGAGACAATGGGATATGGGCTTCGATTATCGTTTATTTAATAATGATCTTATTGGCACGTTTGATTATTATAATAAGAAAACAAATAATATGCTGCTTAGGATACCCATATTATTTGAAAGCGGTTATGCCAACGGGCCGCTCACTAATGTGGCTTCCATGCTTAATTCAGGGATTGAATTCACTATAGATTATTTTAGGCAGATTAATAATAAGCTGAATGTGGATATAGGCTTTAATATTGCCACTTTGCATAATGTGGTTTTAAGTCTGCAAAATGAGGGAGCACAAATATTCAGCAGCCCTAACATGACTGAAGCTGGTCATAGTGTGGCAGCATTTTATGGCTATGTTTTTGACGGCATTTTTCAAAATGAAGAGCAGATTAAAGAACATGCCTCACAACCGGGTGCCACACCTGGTGATATTCGCTTTAAAGACCTGAATGGCGATGGAGTAATTAATAATCAGGATCAAACTTTTCTCGGATCACCTCTTCCTAAGTTTACTTACGGGTTTCATACAGGAAGTGAGTATAAGAATTTTGATTTGAATCTTTCTTTTGCTGGTGTTTATGGAAACAAGATATATCAATCCTATAAATATAATACAGATGGATTCTTTATATCGAACTATAATATGGAAAAAGAGGCTTTGAATCGCTGGCACGGAGAAGGAACCAGTAATCATATTCCACGCTTGGATGCTAATGATCCGAATTATAATGCGCGGGCATCCGGTTTTTATCTGGCAGATGGATCCTATTTGCGTCTCAGGAATATCACGCTGGGGTATAATTTCCCCAAAGATTTATTGGATAAATGGAAAATTGCTGGTTTGCGTATATACTTGTCGGCTCAGGATCTGCTGACCTTTACTAAATATAACGGCTATGATCCTGAAATAGGCATTGAGTTTGGAGGAAACGCCGGCACCTTAAATCTCGGTGAAGATCAGGGCAATTATCCGCAACCTATAACAGTTACAGCAGGAATTAACCTCACCCTATGATTACAATATTATCATTGAGGTGTAATAAGGCCATGGTTATGAAACATGTTATTAATATACTTTTCTCAGCGGCATGTATCCTTATTTTGAACAGTTGTTCAAAAAGTTTTCTGAATGAAGCGCCGACGGCTCATTTATCAACGACTACCTATTATCAAACTGCCGCGGACGCCCGCGCTGCCATGAATGCGGTTTATGCAGCAGCACGCCCTCAGAATTTTTTTGCATTGTATTATAAAATCGTAATAGGAGATATTATGTCTGATGACGCAGCTAAAGGCGGCGGCGGGGCATCGGATGTAGCCGAAATCCAACAACTGAAACTTTTTGTGGCCAAGCCCGACAATTCTTATGTACAAAATGCCTGGCAGTATAATTTTCATGGGGTTTATCTTGCAAATCTGGTGCTAAGTAAAATCTCTTCTATCAATATGGATGCAGCACAAAAGCCCGAAATTTTAGCGGAAGCCCGCTTCTTCAGGGCTTATTATTATTTGCAGCTTGTGGAGTTATTCGGTAATGTGCCGCTTATTACCAAGCCGCTGGAAACAGGAGATTTTGATCAGTCGCAAGCTACCCCCGAAGCTATATGGAGTCAGATAGAAACAGATGTGGATAGCGCTGCCGTGTATTTGCCGGAACAAAGTGAACTAACGAGTGATGAATATGGCAGAGCAACTAAAGGAGCTGCATACGCTTTATTGATGAATGCCTATATGTGGGAGAAGAAATGGAAAGAAGCTGAGCAATTAGGTGACCAGATCATTCACTCAGGCCAATATCATTTGGCAGATGATTATAATAAAATCTGGACTACGGCAGGCGAATTCGGGCCGGGATCCATTTTTGAGATCAGTATGGCAGATATCCCCGGGAAAGACGTGGGGAGTAATGTCAATCTTTGGGAAGCAAGTAGGAGTAGTTGGGGTTACGGCTTTGTATGCCCAACACAAAACCTGGTGGATGCATTTGAAAAAGGCGATCCTAGATTATCCGCTACCGTTATTTATAACAATGAAAAAATGCCAGATGGGACTGTCGCCAATACTACACCCAGCCCTACAGGCTACTATAACATGAAATATTGGCTGCCAACCAATGAAATCCCTTATAATAATGGTGGTAGCGCGGCAGATGGTCCGACTAATGAACGGGTTTATCGCTTAGCCGTCATCATGTTGTGGGATGCGGAAGCTTCCGTTCATAACGGGGATATTGCCCATGCTACTGATCTGGTTAATCAGGTCAGGGCCAGAGCACGTGAGAGCGGTGGCAACACAGATAGGTCTGTATTACCTCCTTACATTGTTGTTACCTTAGATGATGTTTATCAAGAAGAAAGAGTGGGAACTGCATTAGGAGACCATCTCCGGTTTTATAACCTTGTAAGGACCGGCCGTGCAGCCCAAATATTGCCCGGATACAAAGAGGGTGTCAATAATTACTTGCCGATTCCCTTGCGGGAAATACAGTTAAGCAATGGTGTACTCAAACAAAATCCGGGCTATTGAAATATTATTGTTCTATTAAATAAGGAAATTAATAAATTGATCGTCTTAAATAAGAAATAATCATCATTAACTAAAGCTATAATAATATGAAGAAGTTTTTTGCTTTTACAGTTGTTTCATTGGCGATTTTTTATATGCAAGTAAATGCGCAAGAGATACGGCTTTTTCAACCTTTCAAAAAAGGAGACAGAATTGTTTTTGAAGGAAACAGCATCACGCATGGAGGACATTATCACTCTTATGTTTGGCTGTATTATATGACACATTTTCCTGATCGTAGAATACAAATATTTAACTGTGGCATCGGTGGCGATGTGGCGGGGGATATGTACAAGCGATTGAGTACCGATGTTTTTGCAAAAAAGCCAACTGTCATTTTCCTGACTTTCGGAATGAATGACGCAGGCTATTATGAATTCTTAAAACCCAATGCGGCTGAATTGGCAGCTAAAAATGTGACAAAATCCTACAATAGCTATAAGGAGATAGAGGGACGCCTGAAGGCTTATACTCAGGCAAAGAAAGTCATTATGTCTTCTTCGCCCTTTGATGAAACAGCTAAATTAAAAAGTACCGTTTTCCCGGGGAAAAATGAGGCCATGTTGAGAATTGATAGTTTTCAGGAAGCTTCGGCAAAGAAAAACGGCTGGGGTTTTATTGATCTTAACCGCCTGATGACCGCTATTAATGAAAGAGAACAAAAAACTGACAGCTCTTTTACCTTGGAAGGACAGGGAAGGATACATCCTGACGATGACGGTCATTTAGTGATGGCTTATTTTATATTAAAAGCACAAGGACTGGTGGATAAAGATGTTGCAGATATTGGAATTGATGCTAAAAATAAAAAAATGGATCAATCCGTTAATTGCCATATATCTCAATTAACTATTTCTCCACGGGTGATTAGATTTAATTATCTGGCTAACTCACTTCCTTATCCGGTTGATACAATGGTTCGCGGATGGGGAGAAGTAAAGCCGGAGTCTGCCGCCCTGTCTGTCATCCCGTTTATGAAAGAATTTGATAATGAGAAATTAACTGTGAAAGGTTTGCCAGAGGGAAAATATCTTTTAAAAATGGATGGGGAGAAAATAGGTGAATGGCCTGCTCAGGCATTAGAGGAAGGCATCAATCTTGCCAAACAAACCAAAACGCCTGAATACCAGCAGGCGCTTGCCATTATGGAATTGAATGAAGAACGTTGGGAAATAGAAAAAAGATTAAGAGATTACTTGTGGATGGAATATTCTTTCCTGCAGGATAAAGGCCTGCTTTTCAAGGATAACCGGGCCGCCATAGATTCAGTAATATCAGCTTCCAAAACTAATATATTCGTTCGTGGAAATATGGGAGCTTATTTCGCGGGTCATTATAAAAATGTGCGTCAGACATGGGAAAATGAAATGAATCTGTTAGTCAATAAAATTTATGCTATCAATAAGCCGATAACTCATTTGGTTGAACTGGAAAGAATACAATAAAAAAGAGAATAATGGAATGGAGTAATTTTTTTAGGATAAGTTTATAAGCTGCTATTTTATCTCAGCTTTTTTGATAAAAGAATTAGACCAATCTCATACAAGTTGAAACATCTAATAATAATTCAGCAATGAAATATGTGAGTGTCTTAACGATTGGACTTTTGGCGCTATTTACAGCGAGACCGGGCTATTCCCAAATTAACAGATCATCCTCGATCAGCAAATCATGGAATGCCGGCTGGATAGCTGCACCCAATGATCCGGGAACGGAATATGGAGTTTATTATTTTCGTAAGGATATTACTCTTCCCGAGAAACCAGATTCATTCGTTGTTTACTTATCCGCAGACAACCGCTACAAATTATATGTTAATGGTCGTTTGGTTTCACTGGGCCCTGCACGCGGGGATATTTATTATTGGAACTATGAGACAGTTGACTTGTCACCTTATCTTGTAAAAGGCCGGAATGCCATTACTGCTTTGGTTTGGAATGAAGCACAATATCGTCCGGAAGCACAAATAACTATCCGTACTGCTTTTATTTTACAAGGTAGTTCCCCTCAGGAAGAGATCCTGAATACGAATGATACATGGAAATGCATTCAGGATAAAGCATATCAGCCGCTTTCCGGATATTTTGCCGCCAGTGTGGGCGAACTGGTAGATATGAATAAAATAGTCAATAAGCCGGAAGATGTCAGTACGGACATTAGTCATTGGCCTGCAGCGGCGAAGTTATTTAATGGCGAACTTAAGGGCAGGTCTGACGGATTTGGCTGGGAACTGGTGCCTTCTTCACTCCCGCCGATGGAGATGACCTATCAACGGATACCCGCTTTGCGCAAGGCATGGGGAATAAAAATACAAACAGGTTTTCCGGCAGCTAAAGTCCCTTTAACCATACCGGCCCATTCGCAGGTCATATTACTGCTTGACCAGACTTTTGAAACCAATGCATATGTCACTTTAAACTTTAGCGGAGGAAAAGATGCAGGGATATCGCTGAGCTATGCAGAATCACTTTTTGATAATATCAAAAAATATGGCATGCGCAAAGGCAACCGTAATGATGTCGAGGACAAAGATTTTTCTGGCAGGGAAGACAGCCTTATCTCTAATGGCAAAAAAGGGCAGTCCTTTACGACCTTGTATTTTCGTACATACCGTTACATACGTGTGATCGTTCAAACCAAAAATGATCCGTTGGTTATTGACGACTTGTATGGCACCTTTACAGGCTATCCTTTCAAGCTAAATGCGGTTTTTAATACAGATAATACTGAAATAAAAAGAATCCTTCATATAGGCTGGCGTACTGCAAGGCTAAATGCATGGGAAACTTATACCGATTGCCCATATTATGAGCAGTTGCAGTATATAGGCGATACGCGGGTAGAGGCAATGATATCCTACTATAACAGCGGTGACGACCGGTTGGCGCGGAATGCCATTAACCTGTTGGATCATTCGCGTTTGGCAGAAGGTCTTACGCAAAGCCGCTATCCTACACATGATACTCAGATCATATCCACATTCTCGCTTTGGTATATCGGTATGCTTCATGATTATTGGATGTATCGTGGTGATAATAATTTTATTAAGGATAAGCTCCCGGGAGAACGGACTGTATTGAATTTTTTCAGTAAATACCAACAAGCGGATGGATCGGTTAAAAATCTTCCTTATTGGACCTTTGTGGATTGGGCTGATGGCAGGGGTTGGAATATGAGTTCGCCACCGGTGGGCGCAGATGGTAGTTCTGCTATCATTGATCTCCAGTTATTATGGGCATACGAATGGGCTGCGGCGATGGAAACCAGGCTGGGTCTGCCGGACTTTGTTACTTTATATAACAAGAAGATCATTCAGCTAAAACGAACCATTCAACGTAAATACTGGGATAAGTCCAAAGGTCTGTATAGTGATACTGAGGATAAAACCATGTTTTCGCAACATGCCAATTCGCTGGCTATACTTACCGGTATGGTAAAAAGTTCAGCTATGCCGGCATTGGCTAAGAAGCTTTTGGAGGACAGTACTTTAACCCAATGTTCCATTTACTTTAAATATTATCTCAATCAGGCACTGGTCAAGGCAGGTCTGGGTAATGACTATATGAACTGGCTTGGTATATGGCAAGATAATATCAAAATGGGGCTCACTACCTGGGCCGAATCTTCCAATTTGCAATATACCCGTTCGGATTGTCATGCGTGGGGAGGCAGTCCTAATATTGAGTTCTGTAGAACAGTATTAGGTATTGATAGTAACGCACCTGGATTTAAAAAAATAAAAATTGAGCCTCATTTAGGGAGTTTAACGAATGTCAGCGGAGCAATTCCACATCCGGACGGAAAAGTTTCAGTGCAATATACCCTGAACAATGGCAAATGGGAAATTATTATTGATCTGCCTCAACATACTTCGGGGATATTAGTTTGGAAATCGAGGATGTATAAGCTCAAAGCAGGAAATAATTCCTTTGTAATATAGTATTTATATAGAATTTTGATAAGCATTAATAAAATACAACCTATAATCAAGATAGCGATTAGCCTGGCATGGCTCTTAATGCCATTATCGCTTCGGGTTTATGGCCAGACCGCTTATTTTGCTGATGGATTTCATGGAGGGACAGTCGGAGGAGGTGGTTATCCGGTTGGATATACGCAGTTTATTTTTCATGAAATTAAGAAGCATACACAATGGAAGGTTAATCTTGAAATTGAGCCTGGTACATGGGATACAGTAGAGATAGAACATCCATCTTACTATGAAGCATTTAAAAGCCTTCTTTCGGATTCGTCGTATGCCGGGAGAATTGATTTTGTCAATCCATCGGTAGCCCAGTCTTATTTATTAAACATATCAGGAGAAAGCATTATCAGGCAGTTTCAGTATGGTATGAAGAAATTACATCAGCATTTTCCCCAATTGAAATTCTTAACGTATGCTCCGGAAGAACCTTGTTGGACGAGTGCATTGCCTGAAATACTGAGCTCCCTGGGTTTTAAATACATAGTTTTAAAGAACCCCAATACCTGTTGGGGAGGATATAGCCGCGCCCATGGTGGAGAACTGGTCAATTGGATTGGTCCGGACGGAACAAGCATTAAAGCGGTTCCCCGTTATACCAATGAAGAATTACAACCCAATTCTACCTGGCAAACTACTGCATTTGGTAATTCTTCTAAATATATTCAATCCAGTTTTCAGAATGGCATTCGACATCCGGTAGGAATGACCTATCAGGATTGCGGATGGAGATTTGGTCCCTGGCTGGATAACGCTGTAAAACGATATTATCAACCTACGGAATATGTTACCTGGAGCAACTATTTTGAACATATTGCTATGCAGCATACGAACGATAATTGGCATCTGGATCAGGAAGATCTGCAGGTCGCGTTAATGTGGGGCTCACAGGTTTTGCAACGTATTGCCCGGGAGGAACGTAAGACCAATAATACATTGTTACAAACTGGAAAAATAGCTTCCATGGCTAAAGTGTATGCTAATGCGTCCTATCCTCATTTGATACTACACAAAGTATGGAGAAATCTTTTAGTTTCCCAACACCATGATGTTTGGATAGTGCCGTATAATATGGTTCCTTATTATCGTCATCAATCTCATATAGATTGGGCTGAGCAGGTAAAAATATGGGCGAATGAATCGGATACAATTTTAACTCAACTTATTGACCAGGCCAATAATGCGCTTTCATCTGGAACAATTAACACGGGTAATTCAGGAAAAAAATATATTTGCGTTTATAATACTTCATGTTATAGTCGCACAGGAATCGTTTCAATTTCATTGCCAGATGATTGGCTGTCATCAGAAGGTGTAGAGGTTTATAACCAGACAGGAAATATTGCTCCCGTTCAGATAACAGCAGACCCTGATACCCATCAGAAAATATTACTCTTCCAGGCTGATATACCCCCTATGGGATATGCCGGTTATAAATTAACCGGGGGAAATACTATGAATTCCACTACAAATGGTGCTTATGCCACCAAACTCAAAAATGGGAAGTACCGTATAGAAACCAACTTATACACATTGATTCTGGATCCTGCCAAAGGAGGAACGATTGAAAGTCTGATTGCTAAAAAAATGAGAAACAGGCAGTTTATTGATCGGTTATCAAAGAGAAAGCTAAATGAACTTCGAGGTTATTTTTATGATGAACACCGGTTTTATTCCAGCACCGATGATTCAGCCCGGGTTTCTATTATAGAGAATGGCCCGATCGAGGTACGTTTAAAGATTGACGGACATATAGCTGCCAGCCCTTTTACGCAATATTTGACCTTAGCGCAAAATCAAAGACTCATTGACCTGAGCACTCATGTTGATTGGAAAGGTAACCCCGGCATTGGGGAATTTGAGCAGAATAATTATAAAGCAAACGATCGGGTGAAGGCTTTTTACAATGACCTCTATAAGTTGCATGCCACTTTCCCTTTAAACCTGAGTCATCAACAAGTATATAAAAATGCACCGTTCGACGTAATGAAAAGCCATTTGAAAAATACTTTCTTCAACCGGTGGGATAGTATAAAGAATAACATTATTCTGAATTGGGTGGACGTGACCGACAGCCTGCATCAATACGGACTCGCCCTGCTTACAGATCATACTACCAGTTATTTGCATGGGCGGCATCATCCGCTGGGGCTTACTATTCAATATTCCGGTAAAGGATTATGGGGCAGGGATTATCGTATTACAGGACCGACAGACGTCCATTATGCCATCATTCCCCATCAGGGGCGGTGGGATAAAGCAGGGATATGGCAGGAAAGCGACCAGTGGAATCAACCCCTGATTACGAAATTTATAAGTAAAAGATCATTTCAGAAGTCTCCGGAAAGATCATTAATAAATATATCGGGTACGGGCTACGAAATATCATCTGTAGAATTCAACCATAAGGATATGGTAGTGCGGTTCTTTAATGTGGCAGGGAATAAAACCCTTCATAAAATCACATTTGACTGTGTTGCCGACAGTATAGTAATGATTCAATTGAATGGGGAGATTATCAAAAAATTAAGCGTAAAGAAAGAAAGTCCCCATTCAATCAGCGTTCATCTGTCTATGCCCCGGTTTGGCATTCGTACCCTTAAGCTTGTAAATGTAAAATGAAACAAATAATGTATTCAATCAATTTATTACATCACCTGAAACTTATCCAATAGAAAGAACAATAATAAATTTAAAAAATCGTAAACAGTATGCTTTTATATAATCATTCTTTCATTAAAAACGGTTTATTGAAATTGTTAAT
>SCQT01000253.1 GCA_004322015.1 Chitinophagaceae bacterium | reverse complement strand
TGGTTTGACGGTAATTGGGAAAAGCCCTGGACTCAGGAGGAAGCAGTGGACATGTATCAATATATTAAATCATTAGACAAAAATGTGATCATCAATAACAGGTTGGGAAAAGGAGATCATACTAAGCTGACACCTCAATCGGTAGGAGATTATGCTACACCTGAGCAGAAAATAGGCACTATTGATATGGATCACCCCTGGGAATCCTGCATTACCATTGGTACCCAGTGGGCATGGAAACCCCATGATAAAATAAAATCGTTCAGGCAGTGTATTGATATATTAGCCAATACCGCAGGCGGGAACGGAAACCTGTTGTTAAATGTCAGTCCTATGTCAAACGGGGAAATTGAGGCACAGGTAATAGAACGGCTGAAGGAAATAGGCGACTGGACCAAAAAATATGGTAATGCAATTTATGGTACTCATGGCGGGCCTTATGAGCCGAACAAAATATTTACCAGCACCCGGGAGGGAAATGAGATCAATATTTTATTATTAAAACGCCCAGGTGATACTTTAAACCTGGCTCCGGTTCCAAACAGGAAAGTAGTAAGTGTTCGTTTCATGCAAGGAAGCCCCTTGAAATTTACAGCCAATAAAGATAACATCAGCATTCAATTGCCTGAGAAGTTACCCGATGAGAATTGTTCTGTGATCGTGATGGAAATGGATGGTAATACAGCCGATATTCCTGTCATTTCAAAAATGGAGGGAACAGCAGAGCAACGATAACGGCAGCTTTTTTGCAATCATATCACCCCTGCGGGGTTTTTTATAAATCTAATTGTTGTTCTACAATCATGTCACCCTTTCGGGTTTTATTGATATGGATCATCCTTGGAAATCCTGTATTACGGCTTTAATCCCAAAGGGATGACATGATTGTAACAGAATGGAATCACCAACACAGGTGAACCCTGAAAGGGTGACATGGTTAACTAAATGACATTATTGACGGCTGATCCATGATAAAAAGAGTTAACATTATTGATAGACGCTTTCCTTTAGAAAAAGGAGCAGGCAGCGATGCTGTTCATCGCGATCCGGTCTATGCTTATGCAGTTACACAATTGGCTGATGATAGCGGATTGACAGGGAATGGTTTTGCTTTCACATTGGGAGCGGGCAATGAATTAGTATGCCAGGCGGCAAAATTTTATGCTGACAAATTGATTGGAAAAGATATAGAAGAGCTTATGCGGGTTTTCGGAAAAGTTTCCTATCAATTAGCTAATGATCCGCAATTTCGCTGGCTTGGCCCGCAGAAAGGCGTTGTCCAATTAGCGCTCGCTTCGGTGACCAATGCCTGCTTTGATCTTTGGGCAAAAAAACGAGACGTGCCCCTTTGGAAGCTATTAACAGATTTATCTATTGACGAGGTCGTTAGTTTATTGGACTTATCTTATACGGAGGATGAAATGAGTCAGGAGCAGGCCCGCCAATTATTGCAATCGCAAACCATTGATAAAGATGAAAGGAAAAAAATAGTAAAGCAGGGATATCCGGGATATGATACTTCCATTGGCTGGTTTAATTATCCGGATGAGCAGGTAAAAGAAAATTGTAAAAAAGCTGTGGATGCCGGCTTTACAGCCATGAAATTAAAAGTAGGATCAGCAGACCAGGAACGGGATATCCGCCGTGCACGTTTAGTAAGGGAAGCAGCAGGAGAGGAGGCACAGATCATGCTCGATGTAAACCAGCAATGGACGCTTCCCCAAGCGATAGATATTTGCAAGCGGTTGCAATCCATAAACCCTTATTGGATTGAGGAGCCTACTCACCCCGATGATATATGGGCGCATAAAAAATTGGCAGACCATATTCATCCGTTAAAGATCGCTTTGGGAGAGCATGTGCCTAATAAGATCATTTTTAAGAATTATTTACAGGCGAAGTGCGTTGATTTTATACAGGCTGATGCTGTTCGCGTGGCCGGCGTGAGCGAATTTATTACCATCAGCTTATTGTGTAAAAAATATGGCGTGCCTGTAGTTCCGCATGTAGGCGATATGGGACAACTGCATCAGCACCTGGTATTATTCAATCATATTGCTTTAGGACACGAAGCCTTATTCCTGGAACATATTCCGCACCTGAGAAAATATTTTCTGCATCCTGTGCAAATCACGGATGGAAGATATAAAACGCCCCAGGAAGCGGGATCAAGTTGTGATTTGAAAAGTTAATGCTGTTAAGAATTTCCCTTTCAAAATCGCCATGGTTCGACAGGCTCACCATGACGATATGGTGTCATCGGCAGTCCGTCTCAGGGTCATCCTGAGCTTGTCGAAGGGTGACTAGTTTTCTTAGACGACGTTATCCTGAAATAATTTAAAATTATACTAATGAAAATATATATCTTATTTATTTGCCTTGTGGCTGCAGCAGGAGGATTTTTATTTGGATTTGATACCTCTGTTATTTCCGGAGCTATTGAATTTATTGCTAATCCCCGCGTATTTAATTTGAATGCCATAGAAAAAGGATGGACCGTAGGATGTATTCTCCTTGGTTGTATGGCAGGTTGTATTTTTACCGGCACTCTAAGCCAAAAATATGGCCGTAAAATGATATTGATATGTACAGCGCTTGTTTTTCTTATTTCGTCATTCGGCTGTGCGCTGTCTGGTAACCATATTGAATTTATTATATACCGGCTGATTGCCGGCGTTGCAGTCGGAGCGGCATCCATGCTGTCTCCGATGTACATTGCCGAAGTAGCTCCTGCCAGGCACCGGGGCAAATTAGAGATACTGAATATTTTAGCCATATTCATTGGCCAGTCGTCTGCATTTTTCTCCAACTTTTTTCTGAGGGATTATGGTGGAGTGGATAATTGGCGTTGGATGATAGGGATTATGGTGATCCCTTCCGGTGTTTTATTACTGCTGCTGTTCTTTATTCCCGAAAGCCCGAGATGGTTAGTTGAAAAAGGGAGAGATCATAATGCGTTTCTTATTCTTGCCAGGCTTAATAATAAAGAAGTTGCTGAAAAGGAACTGGTGGATATCAAAAAGTCAGTTCATGCCGTTAAAGGAAAGCTGAGTGAGCTGTTGAAAGGCAGGATGTTCAAGCTGCTTTTGATTGGGATTGCCTAGCTGTATTACAGCAGGTGACCGGCATCAACGTGATCATGTATTATGCACCGTCTATCTTCAAGTCGGCCGGGTTTGGCACTGGTTCTGCTCTGTTTCAAACGGCTATCATGGGTTTGGTGAATCTTACTTTTGCTGTTATCGCCATGTTTTTTGTGGATAAAGCCGGACGTAAACCGTTAATGATCGTTGGCTCAGCGGGAACGGGTATTTCACTTTTACTGCTGGCGATTACTTTTATAACCAATCATTTCCAGGGTTATTTTGTTTTATTTTGTATCATGGGTTACCTGGCATTCTTCGGATTTTCCGTGGGCCCCGTAGTATGGGTGATCATCTCAGAAATATTTCCGAACAGCCTGAGAAGCCATGCAGTAGCTATTTCTTTTTTCTTTTTATGGCTTGCGGATTTCGCAGTGTCATTTACGTTCCCCTATTTATTATCGCATTTGGCAGGATATTCATTCTTGATCTATTCTTTCTTGTCCTTTGCTTGCCTGCTATTTGTATTGAAATATGTCACTGAAACAAAAGGGAAATCGCTGGAACAAATAGAAAGAGAATTAGTAGGACGTACAAATTAATTCTCTGCAAGCTATTCATATGACTACACAAGATTGAAAATGAGTTATGGATCAAAATGAAGGAAGTATTTCTTTTGGATTAAACGACATGGCCGGCTCCAGGGGTAGTTTTACCGGATTTTACATAAATAAAATAATCTTAAATGTGTATCAGAGCCAATACAGTTAAAATAGTGTTGGTATAAGGTAAAATATTGGAAGTATTGATCAAAGTAAGATGATATCTTTCGGGCGATTATCGGGGAGTATTTGAGCTGTTTCAGTCGCCTTGTAATCGGACACTTCATTAAAATAAATTCAAAATGAGCCATCATTTAATAGTTTTCAGAAAATTTGTTTTGCCCCTATTATTTTCAGTTGTTGCGGGCTTTATCATTCCATGCCGTCATGCAGAAGCTCAGGACAAACTTGAGGATCTACCTGTTTTCATGCAGCAGGCAGATCAACCTGTAAAAAATGATTGGTTACTGGATCAGGGTAATTTTATTACCGGGGTTTATCGTACGAAAGATCACCGTGATCTGGTCATTACTAACGGATTAGTGAGCCGGACTTTCCGGGTTGACCCTTATTTCGCCTGCTATAGTTACAAGAACTTAATGACTGGCAAGGAAATGTTACGTGCTATTCGTCCTGAAGCCGTTATAACGATCAATGGAAAACCATATCGCATCGGCGGAGTAAGGGGGCAATTTGAATATGCCTATCTGAAAACTGACTGGATGAAAAAATTCACGGACGATATGGCTGCCTTTCAGTTTTCTCATTTTGAGATTCAAAACATTCAACCCCGCCTTCCGTGGAAGCCTATCCGCTGGTGTGCAGATACCACCTGGCCTCCCAGAGGGAAAGAGATTACCTTTTATTTCAATCCGCCGCAGGGAGAATTGCAGGGAGTAACCTTACAGGTTCATTATGAAATGTATGATAATATCCCATTAATAAGCAAATGGATTACCGTTGGAAATAAAAGCGGTTCAGATATCCGTGTAGATTCATTTAAAAGTGAGCTATTATCTATGGTGGAGAATGGCAATACAACCGGCTTGGATGGCCACTTACAGCCGCCGCATCTTTTTATTGAAAGTGATTATGCCTTTGGCGGAATGGATGCCAACTCAGCCAATCATACGACTTACTGGCTACCTGATTCCCTTTATACGACCCAGGTAAATTACGATTATCAAACACCCTGCTTATTAGAAAGTAAGCCGCCTATTGGTCCCTGGTACCGCCTGCATTCTGATAAAGAATTTGAGTCTTTTCACACTTATGAGCTGATGTATGACGGCTATGACAGGGAACGATGTGGATTGGAAGAAAGAAAGATGTATCGCATCCTGGCGCCGTGGGTTACCGAAAACCCCATTTTTCTTCATTTAACAACCTCTGATCCGGCAAAAGTAAAAACGGCTATAAACCAATGCGCCAACGTGGGTTTTGAAATGGTCATACTAAGCTTTGGCAGCGGGTTAAATATGGAAGATACGAGCGATGCCAATATTGCCAAATATAAAGCATTAGTAGATTACGCACGAAGCCATGGCATTGAGCTGGGAGGATACTCATTATTTTCCAGCCGTAACATTGATGCGGCAGATGATGTCATTAATCCGAAAACAGGAAAACCGGGCGGCCAGATTTTCGGTTATGCAGCCTGCTTGGGGAGCAAATGGGGAATAGATTATATTAAAAAACTGAAAACATTTATCACGAAAACAGGCTTTCACGTGCTGGAAAATGACGGGCCTTATCCCGGTGATATTTGCGCTTCCACCACCCATCCCGGACATGAAGGATTATGGGATTCGCAATGGAAACAATGGTGGGATGAAGTTTCCTTTTACAGGTGGTTGAGGGAGAGGGATATTTACCTGAATGCTCCCGATTGGTATTTTCTGAATGGTTCTGGTAAAACAGGTATGGGATATAGAGAAACAGACTGGTCGCTGCCGAGAGATCAACAGATTATTATTGAACGCCAGAATATTTATGATGGTACCTGGAAAAAGACACCGAGCATGGGATGGATGTTTGTGCCCTTGGTGCAATATCATGGAGGGGGGGCTGCAGCAACTATCGAACCGTTGCATGAACATCTGCATGCCTATAAATCGCATCTGATGCAAAACTTTGGCAGCGGCGTACAAGCTTGCTACCGGGGCCCAAGATTATACGATACTCCACAGACCGAAACGATGGTAAAAGGGGTAGTGCAATGGTATAAAAAATACCGGAAGATTTTAAATTCGGATATCATTCACCTGCGCCGGGCGGATGGAAGAGATTGGGATGGAATATTACATGTCAACCCAAAGTTAAAATTAAAAGGATTGGCCATGTTATATAATCCCTTGGACAGCGCTATCACACGAACAATTAAAATACCTCTGTATTATACTGGATTAACGACGGTTGCTAAGATCAGTGTAGAAGGCGGATATACAAAAGAATATAAATTGAGCAGAGATTATTCAGTGAATATAACAATAAAAACTCCGGCTCAGGGATATACCTGGTTGGTCGTAGAATAAAGGTAGGAGCTATTGCCATAGAAGGGCCATTTTAAAAAAAAAAACGAAATAATATATATGTTGCGAAAATTATTATTGCTGATCTCCGGGTGTCTGATAGGTATAACAGTGTTTGCCCAACAAAGTGCTAAAGAATACATTTCCACAAAAGAAGCGTTCATGCTAAATGCTGCTAATCTGCAACATCAGGATTTTCTGATTTTTCCCGAAGTAAAGAAATATCCCATTAAGTGGTTAGATTCATTGCGGCCGGCATGGATCACAAATAATTACAGTGTTACGCCTTTCATATTACATGCGCAACCCGGAGAATATTTTGTTTTTCAGACAGGTATTTGGGCGATCCATCATGATCTGAAAAATGTACTGATACGGTTTTCTGATCTCAGAAATGGAAATGGACAAATTATTTCTTCTAAACAAATGGCCTGCTTTAATGCCGGTGGCATTAATTACATGGGAAAATCATTTACCAAAAATATCCATATTCCGGCTGGACAGGTGCAGGCTTTATGGATAGGCGTTAAGGTGCCTGAAACTGCGCAGGGAAGCTATCTGGGAAAAGTGACAGTTACTGATGAGCATATTTCCAAAAGCATGTATATCCGGTTAAACGTTAGTGGTAAAGTATTAACTGAACATGGCTTTGATGAAGGGAAAAGATTATCCCGTTTGGCATGGCTTAATTCACCGATAGGCCTCAATGACCGGATCACGAAAGGATATTTCCCTGTTAAAAGGACAGGACGCACAATTAAAATATTGGGACGTTCCATGGAAATTGCTGATGACGGTTTGCCTGAAGCCATTACCACTTATTTTACACATTCCAATCAATCTATTTCCAATCGTGGTAAACCTATTCTTGCACAACCTTTTCATTTTAGTATAGAGGAACAAGATGGAAATATTATTCAGCTAAAACCTGGGAAATTAATCTTTACATCTCAATCTCCTTCTTTTATCACATGGGAAGTAGTAAACACATCCAACGATGTAGATTTAATTTGTAATGGGCGGATGGAATATGACGGTTTTGTGGATTATCATTTAACCGTTAAAGCAGAGAGACAATTACAACTAAAAGATATCCGGCTGGAAGTAGCCATGAATAAAGACAAAGCTGTTTATATGATGGGATTGAATAAAGCGGGCGGGGTTCGTCCTGCAAGCTGGGACTGGCGATGGGATACCACCAAAAACCAGGATGACGTTTGGTTAGGAGCAGTGAATGGCGGATTGCAGTTCAAATGGATGGCAGATAATTATGTACTGCCTTTGGTGAATGTGTATTATACTTTCGGCAGGCTTCATTTACCACCATCCTGGGGAAATGAAAGAAAAGGAGGCGTGCATATCTTTAATAAAGAGAATGAGGTGATGGTAAATGCTTATTCTGGAAACAGAACAATGCAGGAGAGAGAGGAACAGCATTACGATTTTCAGCTTTTGATCACCCCATTTAAAACGATTAATAAGAAAGTCATGTTTGGCGCCAGATATTATCAGTCAGGGAAAAATGTGAGTACTGATTTTATCCATGAGGCAGATTCTTTAGGCGCTGATATTATTACGGTACATCAGGGGAATGACCTTTATCCATTTATTAATTACCCTTATTCCGATGTGAATATAAAGGCTTTGAAACATTTTATCGAGGAAGTGCATCAGGATCACAAAAGAGCCAAAGTATATTATACTACGCGTGAGCTGACTATTAATCTCCCCGAATTTTGGCCGTTTGTAAGCCTGGGTGGCGAAATTATTTATCCAGGACCCGGCGCCAAAACTAAGACAGTTACTGATCCGAACGGCCCCGATCCCTGGCTGCTCGAAAATTTAAGAGACAGAAAATATATTCCGGCATGGGTATCTCATTTTACCAAAGGCAAATATAAAGGAATGCAGGATTTATCTGTCATCACTACGCCGGAAAGCCGCATGTATAATTTTTATGTGGCAGGGTTAGACTGGATGGTGCATCATTTAAAAATAGACGGTATTTATATTGATGATTGCTCGATGGACAGAACTACGATTCGCAGAGCAAGAAAGATATTGGATGATAACCGGCCGGATGCCAATATTGATATGCATAGCTGGAATCATTTTAATCAATATGGGGGATGGGCAAGCTGCATGAATTTATATATGAGCCTGTTCCCTTATATAGATCAACTTTGGATTGGAGAAGGAAGAGATTATAATACACCGCCTGATTACTGGTTAGTGGAAATATCGGGAATACCCTTCGGCTTGCCCGGCCAGATGCTGCAGGGTGGGGGTAATCCCTGGCGTGGCATGGTTTATGGCATGACCAATCGTGCAGGATGGACAGGTACCCCGCCGGATAATATCTGGAAATTCTGGGATCAATATGACATAAAAGATAAAACAATGATGGGATATTGGGATCCGGAAAATCCGGTTAGTGTAAATAATGATTCCGTGAAAGTAACCCTATATAAAGGATCAAAAGAAAGTATTTTAGCAATCGGCAACTTCAGTAACGCTGATCAGATATGTTCTTTGCATATTGATTTTTCTAAGCTCGGATATAACAAAGCAAAATGTACTATTTTTATTCCTGCAATAGAACAATATCAGCAGGGAAAAAAATTGAGTTCGGTGAACGATTTAAACATTCCCGGAGGGAAAGGATATTTGATAGTGGTAAGGAATAAATGAGCCATGACTCAGCTTTCTGTACCGTATAATCCTTTGAGAAACTTTGAGGTTCATGTCTTAGTCAAAGGGATTAGTGCTATGGCAAATTAACGTTGAATCAGCTAAATAAACAAATAACAAATTCCAAAACTCAAATAATTTCCAATCTCCAAAACTTCAATAGATAAAACATCTTCAGGAGTAGAGACTGTTTGGTACCGAACCTTCGGAATTGAAAATTTGATTTTGGTGCTTATTTGTAATTTGGAAATTGAATTTTGGAATTTCATGCATGATGTATATTATAAAATTAAATTGTCAGTACACTATAGTGACAAATGAATAAAACTTACTTTTCGGAGCGAACTCTCATTAAAAATTTAGAATACGCAAAGAAAGAATTAAAAAGCCGACAGATGGAAATTATAACACTTTAAAACAAAAAAATGAAATTCAAAGAACTATTGATCATTATTATTGCAGTCTTCTTATGCTCTTATGCGCAGGCACAGTACCAACCCAATTGGACTTCACTTGATAAACGTCCTGTACCTGAGTGGTACAAGGATGCCAAATTTGGGATATTTATTCACTGGGGAGTTTATTCTGTTCCTGGATATTCGCCGGTAGGAAATTATGCAGAATGGTATCAGCATGCCTTGCGTGATTCTTCCTACAACGGCGCTGTAGTCAGATATCATCACAAGGTCTATCCCGGTCTGACCTATTATGGACTTGCACAATATTTCAAAGCGCAATTATTTGATCCGGATGCCTGGGCACAATTATTTGTGAAAGCAGGGGCTAAATATGTAGTACTGACTTCCAAGCATCATGACGGGTTTTGCCTGTGGCCCAGTAAAATAGCTGACCGAGATTTTGGTTTTCCGTGGAATGCAACAGAAGTAGGTCCCAAACAGGATTTAGTGGGAGAGTTGTTTGCCGCACTTCGGAAAACAGCTATCAAGCCAGGACTATATTATTCGTTATATGAATGGTATGATCCT
>SCQT01000290.1 GCA_004322015.1 Chitinophagaceae bacterium | reverse complement strand
CACCGTTGTGCACATCAGCGCAGGCACCGCAGGTCTGGTTGCTGCCCATCTGGTGGGCCCCCGCCAAGGTTATGGCCGCCAGGCGATGCCTCCCCACAATCTTCCTTTCAACCTGACTGGTGCCGCACTGCTCTGGATCGGCTGGTTTGGCTTTAATGGCGGATCGGCACTTGCTGCCAACGAGCAAGCCGTGCTTGCCGTGGTCAATACGATGATGGCAGCCGTCTGCGGTGTGCTGGTCTGGCTACTGATCGAACGTGTCTTAAGAGGCAAGGCATCTTTGCTGGGAGCCGTCTCGGGTGCGATTGCCGGCCTGGTCGGCATCACCCCGGCCGCCGGGCTGGTTGCACCCAGCGGTGCCCTGGTGATCGGCGCCCTGGCGGCCTGGGCGGCCTTCTATGGCGTCAACGGACTCAAGCGCCTCCTGGGCGTTGACGATGCCTTTGATGTCTTTGGCATCCACGCAGTGGGCGGCATCGTCGGCGCCCTGCTGACCGGCATATTCCAGTCGAGCAGTTTGGGGGGAGCAGGCCCCGCCGGCGTCCTGTCCATACTGTGGCAGACATGGCTGCAGACAGAAGCGGTTGTTATCAGCATCATTTGGGCTGGCGTTGTGGCCGCACTGGCTGTATTTGTGGCCAACGGCCTGATCGGTTTGCGGGCATCCGCCGACCAGGAAAGTGTCGGTATGGATCAAAGCGATCACGGAGAGAACGCTTACCCCATGGCCTAGCGACGCGCTCCGCGGCAAATCTTCATGTTCACGAAAAAAGGACGCTTGAGCGCCCTTTTTTCGTTGACTATCCTCTGGCCACACATAATGGCCAAGCAGGCTTATTTGCTGCTGTCAGTGCCGCTACCCACGGCGCCCTGAATCGCCCCATCAGCCTTTTCAGCACCTTCCTTGATTGCATCACGGGCGTCGGTGGCAGCCTCACCCATCTTGTCGCCGAGTTCCTCTGCCTTGGTCTTCGCATCCTCGCCAGACTGCTTGATCTGCTCTTCCAACGTAGGCTTATCAGTCTGGGAGGAGGAATCCTGGGACGACTGAGGCGTCGTAGAGGGTTCTTGAGTGGCTGGCGGCACAGGGGCTGGCGTAGGGGCTGTGGACGGAACCGGCGCAGCCGGGGGTGCTGCGGGTTCGTCACTCTTGGAGCAAGCCGCCAGCAGGCCCATTGAAGCGACGACTGCGGCCATGGTAAGCGTTTTGCGCATTGTATTCATGATCTTCCCTTTTCCAGTTTCCATCGACGGAATTTTTTTAAAGACCGGACTGTAACAGCCGGGCTAGTTACAATTCTATCGACCTTGGATAAAGGGTAAACCCTGACATGTAAACAGCCATTGCAGGCAGCGCCAGGCAAAACACGGGTTTTAATTTGGACGCCCAAGGGAAAAACGCAGCAAGTGGGCACACAGGCGGCTCTGGCGCAGCCAACAACTGGACACAAAAGACCCGATGCAAACACCGGACAAATAAGGCCATAGAAAGAAATTCAGGCTGACAAGGTACTTAGATCGATGCGCGCCGCTCGATTCAGTGCAGAGGCCACCTTGACGCGCAAAGCATTGGAATGCGCCTTGCGAATCTCTTTTTTGACGTCCAGCAACTGCTGCGGGTGCATGGAGAAACCGGTCAGCCCCAAGCCCAGCAGCATACGCGTCACCCGCACGTCACCGGCCATCTCGCCGCAGACGGACACAGGCTTGCCAACGCGCTCGCCTGCATTGATCGTGTGCGCAATAAGCCGCAAGACGGCCGGGTGCATGGGGTCGTACAGCGATGACACATCCTTGTCGCCCCGATCAATGGCCAACACATACTGGATGAGATCGTTGGTGCCAATCGAAAGAAAGTCGAGCGTCTCCGCAAAGGGCTCGATGGCAATGGCCATCGCAGGGATCTCGACCATGGCACCCAGTTGCACCCTGGTTTCGTGGGAGATTCCTGCGTCACTCAGCTCTTCGGCTGCACGCGCCAACGCGCGCCGCACAGCCACGACTTCGTGCATATGCGACACCATGGGGATCAGCACCCGCACCGGACCATGCACCGCTGCCCGCAGCAGTGCGCGCAACTGAATGTTGAAGAGCTCCGGGTTGGCCAGACAATAGCGAATGGCACGCAATCCCAGGGCGGGATTGGTCGCGACCGTTGCCTCGCCATCCAATGTCTTATCAGCGCCGATATCAAGCGTACGGATGGTCACCGGCCGACCGCCCATTGCCCGTACTACCGATGCATAGGCAGCATATTGCTCATCTTCGTCGGGCAACTCGGCTCGTCCCATAAAGAGGAACTCGCTGCGAAACAGACCAATACCTTCGGCACCTGCCGCCAATGCATCGGCAGCTTCTTCGGGCAGCTCTATATTGGCTTCCATTCGCACCTGTACGCCGTCAAGTGTTATGGCCGGTGCGAAACGCAAGGCTTTGAGTTCGTCGCGCTCGCGCAAGAATGCCGCTTGCCGCTCTTGGTACTCGCGCAAAATGCTCGGGGAGGGATTGACCAGCACCATCCCGTTGACGCCATCGACGATCAGGACATCGCCATCGCGCACCAAAGCGCGCACTGTTCCCATTCCCACCACGGCCGGCACGTTCATGCTGCGCGCAACAATGGCGGTGTGCGAAGTTGCGCCACCCAGATCGGTAAGAAAGGCACCAAACTTGCCACCACGCAGTCGCATCATGTCTGGCGGCGAAATATCGCGCGCCACGACAATCAGGCTGCCATCAATATCCACACCGTCCAGGTTGGGCAGCCACGATGCGGTGCCCGACAGTACCCTGAGCACGCGCTCGATCACTTGCCGGACATCGGCACCGCGTTCGCGCAGGTAGGCGTCTTCCACCTGGGCAAATTGTTCTGCCAGCGATTGCCCCTGCGTGGTAAGCGCCCATTCGGCGTTGTACTGGCGCTCGTCGATCAGTTGACAGACTGACTGCACCAGCATGGGATCCTGCAACAACATGGCATGCACAGAAAGCAGCACACCCAGCTCACGAGGCGCGTCTGGTGGCAGCATGTCCACCATCTGCTGCAGCTCCTGGACTGCACTGTCTACGGCCGCACACAGCCGATTTTTTTCGGCGGCGATGTCTTCGTCGGCTATTCGGTAGTGAGCGACTTCGAGCGCGGCGGCGCTCATGACAACTGCGCGGCCAATGGCATAGCCACGCACAACGCCCTGCCCATACAAACAGAGTGTCGAGGACAGCTCGGAATCTGGTTCTGAGCCACTCATGGGCAAACCCGGCCTGTCATCCTGCCGATGATCATTCGGCCTCTCCAAACTTGCCCTCGAACAAAGCCCGGATATCCTTGAGCGCCTGCTGCTCATCGGCGCCACTGGCATCAATACGCACGGTAACTCCAAGCCCGGCGGCCAGCATCATGACACCCATGATGCTTTTTGCATTGACTCGTTGCGCGCCACGCGAAATAAATACGTCGCTGACGAAGCGGCCTGCCAACTGGGTAAGCTTTGCCGCCGCACGCGCGTGCAGGCCAAGTTTATTGGAAATCACCAGATCCATTGATGGCATGGGCAAAACTCCTAACTAGCAGTCGGGAGGGGGATCTGCGTTGACTATCCCGCGTAACGCCCCCTGTCGCACGCGTTCGCTGAGGGATTCCGGGTTGTCCTGCTGGTCGGTCAAGGCTTTGAGAACCATGCAGGCGTTCGTGCCCGTCAATAGATGAATGATATAGCCTTCTTCGAGTGCCTGGCGTAGCGCCTGGGCCGCAATATTGAAAGGCGTTGCGCCGTAGAGGTCGCTGAGCAACAAGATGGGCTGATCCACCTCACCGGTACGAATCCAGGCCAACAGGCGATCAGTGTGCTGATCGGGGGGGGAATCAGGTTGAATGTCGAATACCTGGAGATCAGGCACCCGGCCCAGCACGTGCTGGGCACAGGACTGAAACGCTGAGCCCAAAGGCTGATGCATCACCAGGGCAATACGGGTTTTCATGCGCGGGCGCCCACGGCCTGTTGCAGCGCCTGCACGAAGCGGCCAGCCACATCAAAGCCTGTTTGTTCTGTGATCTCGACAAAGCACGTGGGACTGGTGACGTTGATTTCGGTAATGTAGTCGCCGATCACATCCA
>SCQT01000252.1 GCA_004322015.1 Chitinophagaceae bacterium | reverse complement strand
ATTCTGAGAGGAGGGTATAAAATAAAATCTTAATTTTAGCTGAAAATTACTACTCAATACTATGGCAGACACTTTTCATCAAATCCATCTTCAAATAATATTCGCAGTAAAAGGCCGTGCAAATCTCTTGCAAAAGGTATGGCGGCAGGATGTGTTCAAATATATGGCAGGTATCATTAAAGGGAAAGGGCAAAAACCTATTATCGTGAACGGCGTTTCTGATCATGTTCACTTATTTGTGGGACTTAAGCCATCCATAAAAATCTGTGATCTGGTCAGAGATATTAAGAATAATTCGTCCAATCATATTAATGATCGAAAATTACTTCCTGGTAAGTTTAGCTGGCAGGAAGGATATGGTGTATTTTCTTCCGAATGTTCGGAAGGTCATTCTCAGATCAACCAGGTTTATAATTACATATTGAATCAGGAACAGCATCATCGTAAAAGAACATTCCGGGAAGAATACCTTGATTTTCTGAAAAAATTTGAGGTTGAGCATGATGAGAAATATTTATTTCAATGGATTGAATGATTTCAGGAATCCTTTCACCCGCCAAAGGCTGGTTCTGTTCATCTTCCTGTTTGACCATGCTACAATCCTGACATCCGCCATCGGCGGATTATAAGAGAGAGTGTTATCTATCGCCTCAAAATATTATTTAGCCCATATTAACGCTATGATAACAAAGCATAAGTTTTATCTCAATAATTCATATATCGAGTGCCATTACTTATTTTCAACGAAGATAAGATGATAGAAATTTACTCCGGTATAAAGTGAATGAAGGAGGGATATAAGCCTTTTTGCCATAGCGATCTCATTTATTATGAGCCGTTAATTTTAAAATGACGGAATAAGAAAATTTACACCGCCCATCAAAAAAGTTTAAATATTCTAAATCATTTTGTATTTTGTCGCCCTCATTTTTGAAATAATCAACTTTTTACCAGGTATCAACATTTCACAAGACATGGCAGATTTTCAGATCAAAAAGAATGCAAAGGTTTACGATGTGTGTATTGTAGGCTCCGGTGCAGGTGGCGGCATGTCCGCATATCTCCTGACAAAAGCGGGTTTTAAAGTGGCGCTGGTGGAAGCCGGCGGTATGTTCGACCCCAAAGACCCCAAAATCAGGACACAATTAAAATGGCCTTATGAATCTCCGCGACGCGGTGCAGGCACGACCCGCCCTTTCGGTGACTTCGATGCAGCCTGGGGCGGATGGGATATAAAAGGAGAACCATATACCCATAAAAATAATACACAGTTTGACTGGTTTCGCTCACGGATGATCGGCGGAAGAACCAATCACTGGGGGCGTATTTCGTTGCGCTTCGGACCGATAGATTTTAAGCATAAAAGTGCGGACGGATTGGGGGATGACTGGCCCATAGGTTATGAAGATGTGTCTCCCTATTATGATAAAGTAGATAAGCTGATAGGTGTATTTGGCACTAATGAAGGACTGGTGAATCAGCCGGACGGATATTTTCTGCCCCCCCCTAAACCGCGTTTGCATGAATTATTTATTGAAAAGGGTGGCAAGAAAGCGGGTGTAACCGTGATCCCATCCCGCCTTTCCATGCTGACACGCCCTATCAATAAAACAAGGCAGGTTTGTTTCTATTGTTCTCAATGCTCCAGAACCTGTCAGGTGTATGCCGATTTTTCTTCATCATCTGTTTTGGTGCAACCTGCTCTACAATCCGGCAATGTGGATCTATTTACGAATGCCATGGTGCGCGAAGTATTGACTGATAAAAACGGCCTGGCTACAGGTATTTCTTATGTCAATAAATTAGACCTGCAGGAATATCAGTTGCAGGCAAAGGTAGTAGTCCTGGCTGCCAGTTCCTGCGAATCCGCCAGGTTATTATTAAATTCCAAATCAGCGCGGCATCCTAACGGGCTTGCCAATTCAAGCAATGTAGCAGGGCATTATTTGCATGATTCCACCGGGGCCTGGCGTGCCGGAATTTTACCTGAATTATTCGGAAGAAAAAGATATAACGAAGATGGTGTGGGCGGTATGCATGTATATTCTCCCTGGTGGCTGGATAATAAGAAATTGGATTTCCCCCGCGGTTATCACATAGAATATGGCGGCGGCATGGGAATGCCAGGTTACGGCTTCAGTTGGGATATCCAGGATAAGAACGGCGCCTATCCCGGAGCAGACGGCAAAAAGAAAAAAGGAGGCGGATATGGGAAATCCTTAAAAGAAGATTATCGTTATTTCTATGGCGCCGGTTTTGGTATGGCAGGACGTGGCGAATGTATTGCACGCTACAATAATTATTGTGAAATAGACCCGAAGGTGGTTGATCAATACGGTATTCCGGTGCTGAGATTTAATTATACCTGGAGTGATGCGGAAATAAAGCAGGCCAAGCACATGCAGGATACTTTTGAAGAAATTATTCATCAGGCGGGCGGTATTGCGATCGGACAAAAGCCCGGCCCGGAAAGTAATTACGGACTTTCCACTCCCGGAGATATTATTCATGAAGTAGGAACCACACGCATGGGTAACGATCCAAAGACATCCGTACTCAATAAATTTAACCAGGCCCATGATTGTAAAAATCTGTTTGTAGTGGACGGCGGCGCATTCGTGTCACAGGCAGATAAAAACCCGACATGGACTATCCTGGCGCTCTCATGGAGAGCCACAGAATACCTGATGGATCAGATGAAGAAAGGGAGTGTGTAAACGGGATTTGGGATTTGGGTTTGGGGTTTGGGGTTTGAGGTTTTGAGTTTTGGGCTTATTTTGACTAGTAAGTTAAGGATAAAACAATTAATATCAATAATTAATTATGGACAGACGAGAATCGCTAAGAACTATTGCCATCGGCACTTTATCGGCGGGCGTTTTACTGGAAGCCTGCAACCCTAAAGCTAAAAAAGCAGGGGCTAACGGAGAATCCGGCAATGCAGCAGGCGGGGAGAACGGAACCGGCGCCGACGCGTGGGCAGGAAAGTTTGAAAACTGGGAAGAAAGCTCCGGCCGTCAGGCCTATGAAGTAGAGCGGGATAAAAAGCTGATGGCTGAAAAGTTTTTCAATGATCATGAAATGAAAACTATGGCTGTGTTGGCTGATATCATTATTCCCGCAGATGATCACTCAGGGAGCGCTACGGACGCAGGTGTGCCGGATTTTATAGAATTTATCGTTAAAGATATGCCGGAGCATCAGACTCCCATGAGGGGGGGGCTTCGCTGGCTGGATGTGGAATGTCTGAATCGTTACGGCAAAGTATTTACGGATTGCTCTCAGCCACAGCAACTGGCGGTGGTGGATGACATTGCTTATCCGGCAGAAGCAAAGCCTGAGATGCAGCAGGGAGCATCCTTTTTCAACCTGATGCGGAATTTAACTGCCTCCGGATTTTACAGCAGTAAAATAGGTATTCAGGATATTGGTTACGTGGGAAATACCCCGAATGTCTGGGATGGTGTTCCTGAAGATGTGCAAAAACAATACGGTATGCTCTATTCCCCGAAACAATTAGCAGAGTGTGTGAAAAAAGAAGATCATAATAAGATGTTTGTGTTTCCGGCATAGAAGAGTAAAATCCCAAATGACAAATCCCAAATCTCAAATAATATTCAAATTCTAACCTCCAAGCTGTAGAAAGATTGAAGATTTCTCTTTTGGTGCTTATTTGTTATTTGTGATTTGGTTTTTTGAAAATTGATTCCTTCGGATCTATTTATTATTATACTTATAAAAATTTAACATCATGGCAGAAGAAAATAAGCAAAAGAAAAAAAAATCTGAATCAAGGCGGAGATTTCTGCGGGATGCATCTCTCGCGGCAGCCGGCTTTTATATTGTTCCCCGTCATGTATTAGGCGGCAAGGGATATATAGCGCCAAGCGATAAATTACTAGTTGCCGGAGTGGGCGCCGGGGGAAAGGGTGGAGATGATGATCGCCATTTTGCAGCCACAGGGAAGGCAGATATAGCTTTTCTATGTGACGTAGATGATCGTCAGTCCATTGAAAACCGTAAGAAATTCCCCAAAGCCAAATATTATCATGACTGGCGGGAAATGTTTGAAAAAGAACATAAACATTTTGATGCGGTGGATATAGGAATCCCCGATCATAATCATGCTATTGTAACCTTTCATGCAATGCAATTAGGCAAGCATGTATATACGCAGAAGCCACTGACCCATGACATCTGGGAAGCACACATGTTGAGTGAAGCTGCCAGAAGATATAAAGTGGTGACACAAATGGGTGACCAGGGTTCTTCCGGCGACGGAGTGCGCCAATTGAGAGAATGGTATGAGGCAGGCCTTATCGGAGAAGTACATACGGTGCATTGCTGGACCGATCGTCCGGTGTGGCCGCAGGGTATCCCCTGGTCCAGTGCCAATCCCCCGGTTCCAAAAGGATTGGACTGGGATCTTTGGCTGGGTACTGCTCAGGAACATCCTTATGAAGACCTGATCGTGCCGTTCAACTGGCGCGGGTGGTGGGATTTTGGAACAGGTGCCATCGGCGACATGGCATGCCATATTGTAGGACCTGTTTTCAAAGTGCTGGGATTGCAATATCCTACCGAAGTGTATAGCAGTGTAAGCACTCCTTATGTTGATAACTGGACACCGGCATATAATCCGAAAAGCGGCCCGGTATCTTCGTCATCCCATTTAAAATTTATCGGCAAGGGCGGACAGGAAGTGAGCCTGAGCTGGATGGACGGCGGTATTCAACCGGAACGCCCGGCAGAATTAGGTCCCAATGAAGCCATGGGAGATACAGACGGAAGTAATGGTGTAATATTTATAGGCACCAAAGGAAAGATGATGTGCGGCACTTATGGACAAAACCCACAGTTACTCCCTACATCCCGTACAAAAGAAGTGAATGTTCCACAGAAATATGCCCGTGTTCCCGGCGGCCCCAACGGCCATTACGGACAATGGGTAGAAGCATGTCTGGCAGGATATGATAACAATTACGATGGCAATGCCGCCATGGGCATGGGAGATAAAAAAGCATACGTGGATTCACCTTTTATAGACTATGCAGTTCCGCTTACTGAAAGCGTATTAATGGCAAATCTGGCTATCCGCAGCTTTAATTACAGGGAGCCTAACAGCAAAGGGAACGGCTATAATTATCCCGGCCGCGGCATCACCTTAAAATGGGATGCCCAGAATCTGAAGGTTACCAATTTCGATGCAGCCAATCAATACATCAAGCGTACCTATCGCCAGGGTTGGCCTGAACTGAAATTCTAATTTGTCTTTTTCATGGTTTAAGATAAAAGGCGGAGTAAACTACTTCGCCTTTTTTTGTAAAAAGGATTACAAAGCGGGAAAACAGGAGGCTACTCCCTGTCTTCGCCCTATCTTCGCCCTACCTTCGCCCTATTAAAAGCGCACTAAAGGGGTATCGGGTCCGGATTATCCGGGAACCTGGTATCGCTGTAGGGTAATTATATTCCCTCTCAGAGGTTTTTTACCAGTCTTCCTCATCTTCATTTCCCCTTTCTTTAAAGAGTTCTGCAAAAAAAGCGCATTGGCAGTATTCTCCTAAAGTGCACTCTCCATAAGTTGTACCTGGAGTACACATCTGGAAAAAGCCATCATGCCAGCGTTTTACTTTTACCTCCTGATTAAAATTCTGACGAATCGTTTCATATTGAATGCGTTCCGGAACATCAGTTTGCAATATAAAGTACCAATTGTGTTCATCAAGTAACTCTTTCAATGCGTTAAGGAGCCGTATCAGCATGTCATCATTGAGCATAGATTCGGGAGGCAGCATTTCACGGCTAATACCTGTCCACTCTTCCAGATTGCGTACGGGAGCATTTCTTTCTTCTTCGTCGTCTGGAATCCAATCCCATATATTTACTTCCTTTTCAGAAAAAGGCCAGCTTACATTCTCAGTAGAAGAAGCAATATCTTCCAGTAATTGCATGATATATTTATCCATACGATAGATAATATTTCTCTTTTTTTCTCTTGTATCAGCGTTTTTCGGGTATCATCTCCATACATACCGCATCAGCCACAGGAATCCGCTGCCGTAAAGGAGTAAGTAATCCCGTTTCATTATTTCTTTGATACAGGAGAATATCACTCCCGTTGCGTTGCCCGATCAACACGTATCTTCCATCAGGAGAGATCATAAAATAGCGTAGTGTTTTCCCGCCTGTAGCATACCGGTTTAAATAGGTAAGTTTCCCATTTTGCCGGTTGACAGTAAACACCACTATATCATTCAAATCATCACGGTTGCTGGCATACAGATATTTTCCATCGGCGGAAAAATGAATTTCAGCAGCCCAGTTCCTTTTTTCATAACCCGGAGGGGCCGTAGAAATGGTTTGCTCTTCAGAAAGCTTTCCCTGATCATTTTTAAACACGGTGATCATGTCACCCAATTCATGAATGGAATAGACATATCTGGCATCTTTGGAAAAAAGCAAATGCCGCGGACCGCTGCCAGGTTTCACATCCACATAAGGAGTATGGGCTGCGGTCAGCTTGCCGGTTTTATCATTAAAATGATAGGTGAATATCTTATCCATACCCAGATCAGCCACTAAAATATATTTGTTATCCGGCGAAGGCAAAGTACAATGTACATGCGCTTCGCTTTGCTGGGGCAGATGAATGCTATGCCCGTGATGTGTGATAACCTGAACCGCTTCGCCCACCTGCCCATTCCTCTTTACAGGAAAAACCGCTAAGCTGCCGCTGGTGTAATTGGCAACAAACAACCATTTTCCCGATCTATCCAGATGAATATAACAGGGATCATCCCCTTTGGATAATACCTCATTTAATTTTTTTAGGGTGCCGGTTTTTTTGTCAAAATGAAAGGCAACTACATGCCCCCCCTCTCCGCCATGCGTTTCACTGACAGCATATAAATATTGATGGTCTTCGGATAAACAAAAGAAAGATGGATTTTCAATATCTGACACAGCACTTATCTGCCGCGCTTCTCCGCCGGCAGCATTAAATTTGTAAACAAATAAACTGTTTTCATTTGCCGGAGCATAGGTTCCGATAAATAAATAATAACTGTGCTTCTGTGCAGAAGCATTTTGTGTCACAGTGGCCATGATGATGAAAATTAAAATGGATAAGATTTTTTTATACATAAATCATTTTGTTTTTAATTCGCTATAAATATTTAGTGCGCTAATTTACTAAATGGAATAATGGTCCGGTATAATTCATCAGAACTTGCTACACCATATAAGTAACTGATCATCCTGTATTCCGTTTCATCCTGAAAACCATCATATCTTTTTTCCTCAAACTCTGTAAAGCAGGGATCATAGGAAAGGCTCTGAAAAGAGGATTTCGATATCAGGAAATCCAGTATCTCGCTTTCTTCCATTTTATCGGCCGGGTCAATATTAGGATTAGCTCCCTCCCGCAATAATTCTTTTACTTTCGTGTTATTCCTCTTTTGTGAAAAATTGATCAATTCGAGGTCTATTTTCCGGTACCCTTCTTTTAGGAATTCTTGCATCTCTTCCTCATCAATCCATTCCCAGTCTTCATCCAAAGCGTAGATAAATTTATAATACTTCTCATATTCCATCTCCTTCAGCTTTTCTTTCATGAATTCTTCCAGCCATTCCTTTACAAGTAGTGTCCGTTCATAAATTTCTTTGGGATGTATCTCCGGATAATGGGTAAGGGTTTTCATTTCTTTACAATCAAACCAGGCATCAAGCGTCATTTGAACTATTTCTCCTGCAGTGATTGTAATTTCCTTCAACGGAGACCAATGGTAATATCCTTCAGGGAAAGGAAAAGTAAATGTCAAATCATTCTCACTATTAACCACTTCTTCAATTTTTCCCAAATCGGAAAAATAAAAAGCAAGGAAGGTGACGGATGGCTTCATAATTATATTTTTATTTCAATGATTTTACTCGTATCCACTCCCAGAATATCCACCACCTTCACCATGATTTTGTATTTACCACTTTTGCGATATTCATGAACCGCACTGGTAAATTCAATATCAGGATTTTTTTTCGTCCTGAAACTTTGCCACTCGTTTTCAAAAAGATAATTACCGGTCCAGGCCTCAGCCCCTCCCTGGCCCTCCCCAGAGGGGAGGGAAGGGAGCCGAATGATTTCTTTCCGGTCTTCATAGTTGAAATCTATTGCCCAGTAATCCACCCAGTCGCTCCATTTTTTAGTAAGTGTTTCGCGCTTAATAATTCCGTTCTTATCTTTCTCTATTTTGATGATCTCACCGTCTTCAATGATCACTTTGTTTCCCGATTTCATGCTTTGCTGGATTTCCTCAATATCATCCTGCGTATAATGAGTTACAAAATCAGTGAGTTGAACAGTCACAATTTTAGTTTTGATTTTTACTTTGGCATCTAAATACGCTACATCATAAAACCTGGCCTGCCCTTTGTCCACCGCACGTTTGTCGAATACTTCTTTCGGTATATATTTCAGTGTAATACTTACACCTTTCTCTTTCATTTCCTGGATATATTGCGGCGTCAGACCCATTTCAAATTCAAAACCCAAAACATCCACCTGGGTATAAAGTTTTCTTTTACATTCTTTGAAAATATCTTCCAGCAAAGCCTGTGTTACCGGCACATCTAATGGGCCGACCGTTACAAACCTTCCGCCTTTGGTTCCCTGAATGTTCTTACATCCCGTTATCCGCTTGGCTTTATACGCTTCCAGAATTAAATCAACATATATCTCTTCTTTCTTTTTGAGCGCGCCGTTCATGAGGTCATCCATAAAAAATTGCCGTTCATATTTCCCGAGATTCAGCACTTCAAAAGCACGGAAATCTTTTCCGGCTTTTTGCAATTCCCGCTGCACACCGATTAATCTTTTTCGCGTAGTATGAATGGCAAATCTTCCCAAATCTGTCGTGATCCATTTCCTGCCAAGCTTTTCCGCCACGGCTGCCGTGGTGCCGCTGCCGCAAAAGAAATCGGCAATTAAATCGCCTTCATTGGAAGAAGCTAAAATAATTCGTTCTAACAGATTTTCTGGTTTTTGGGTAGGATAACCAAGGGCTTCATCTGCCTGTGAATTTACTTGGGGTAAATCATCCCATAATGATTGGACAGGCCGACCTTTAGTTTCATCAATAAATTTCTTATATCTAGGAACTCCCTCTCCTGAAGTCGGCCAATAAATTCTACCTTCTTGTTCAAGCTCATCCAAACGATGCTTAGGATACCTCCATGGTCTTGAAAATCCTTTCCATTCAAAAATTGGATTTACAGACCTATGCCCAACTAAAGGAGTGGGTTGAAAGTATCTTCCCGTCTTTTCATCTAATTGATTATAATACTTATCAAGATATTCATCCTTATGTTCAGTATACAATTGCTCAAAAAAATAATTATCTGATTTAGAATATAAGAATATTGAATCCGTATTAATTGAAAAATGTCGAGATGCATTTCCTCTAGGGTTTCCTCTTTTCCATACATTTTCATTAATAAAATTTACTTCCCCAAAAACATCATCTAAAACCAATTTCAACGTAGCACTCACTCTCCAATCACAATGCACATAAATACATCCATCATCTGCTAATAAGTCGTACATCAATTTCAGTCGCTCATACATCATGGTGAGGTAAGAAGAAATGCCTTTTCCCCAGGTATCGCGGTAAGCAATTTCCTCTATTACGCTTTGTTTTTTAGTAACTGTTTCGGCTCCTGAGCCTGTCGAAGGATCGCCGCCGATCTCAATATTAAATCCAAAATCGGCGCCTACGGCAAAAGGCGGGTCAATATAAATGAGTTTCAGTCCGCCGGCGGCTTCTATTTCCCTGCGCATCGGCCCGTTGGCTAAGGAAGAAAGAATGAGCTTGTTATCGCCCCAGATCAATTTGTTGGTCCAGCCCTGCAGTTGCCGCCCGCGGGTATCGAACATTTCGAATGCATCTCCCTTCTTCGTTTTTTCTTTTCTGGGTTCGTCAATATGCTCAATGCTGTGAAACGGCAAAGCAATATTGGTAACTTCTTCCTTTCTGCCGTTCCAGAAAAGGAATACATCTTCCTCGTCGGCAAAAAGCTTGTAAATAAATTCTTTGGGCAGATTTTCGCCGGATTGGATTAGTGAGATAATATGGTCGCGGTCAGTTTGGGTCATGAAAACACTTTTAAATAAAAAATACTAATTATCTGTAAATCAATGCGCTGCGTTGGAATTCATTTAAAACTCGTTTAAAACTTGTTTAAAACTTGTTTAGATAGCTTCCCAAATACCATAACCGGTGCTTCTGATCTTTCCTTCAATTCTCAAAGCACTTAGAAAATTGGTTACTTTATTTTTTTTCTGTTTGTCGGAAAGAGCAGTGGATAACTTGGGAATAATTAAGAGGTCAATTGACCGGCGTTTGGCAGGCCCAAACTTATTCAAATACTCTTGAATCATTTCCTTAAAAATCTTATCATCGAAACTCCGGTTTTGAATGTATTGTCCCTTTAATTCCTCATCATTAGCCGGAGCAACTATCTGTAGGGAGAGATAAATATTAGGTTTTCTTCCCTCTACAAATTTTAGTTTTCTCAAATGTGCCAATTCCTTTTCAGAAATCATTTCTTTTTTTTGAACCTTATCAAGGCTCAAAATTTCTTCCATAGAAATATCGGGATTTTTAATAAGAATACGGGCAAACTCTTCATTCAAAATTTTTCCTGTAATAGTAACTATTACCCGTTGATCTGATAAATCATAATCAGGCAGCGGGAAAAAGCGTTTTCTCTGATAATTAAAGATTTTTCGGATTCCACCACCTTGAGTTTCTATCATATCCAGATTTTTCATGGCCTCTACCAAAAAGGGGTTACGATAAACTTCTTCCGGGGTGTCTTTCATTACAACGTTCTCAATAGATTTTGGAAGAAAAGCTCCATAATTGGAAAAAACAAGGTGATCGTCTTCAAACTCGACAACATTAATTCTGGCTCCTTTTGTATAATCCTGATGGGCGATGGCATTATTCAATGATTCTCTGATATTGAACGGCTCATAACGCAATACCTCATCAGGGAACAGCGTACCGTCTCTCAAATAGCGATATTTAAGGTTCCGAATTTTATTATATACTTTGTCAACCGAAAGTAAAAAAGGAATTGAAAAAATTTCAGAATCTTTGTCCTGGTTATCCAGCGTTTTGAGATTCCATCTTATTTTGACAAAGGACCCCAGAAAATGTTCTGACTCTTCTTTTCCTAGAAGAATCAAAGATGCCCGGGTAATTTTACCCATTATAGTCAATTTCGATTTATCCAGAAATTTGGAAACATTCCATGTTGGTTCTTCTTTCTCATATTTAGGGTTGCGCTTAACAAATTCAATTCTGGCTTTTTTTACAGCCTCTTCATCCAGATCCCCGATTGAGGCGTCGGGAACAGTCATCGCACTCCAATCCTCTGATTTCCTGACTTCGTTTAAAATAGCATCAAGGCGGGATAGCTTCATTTTTATTAAGCTGTCGCCAACCCGTTGCCACAATTTTTTATGTGCATAAACAGGCAGTCGAAACGTATGCCTGGGAATATGAAAAATCCAAACCTTTTTATAGGAATCCTGCGTACAATATTCCTGAATCTCAAAGTTTTCATCGCTCAGATTGGAACATTCATCCAAAATTTTCAATTTAATATTAGTTGTCGTATAGTTATAAAAATCCTGAATTCCCACAATATCAAGAGATTTATCTTCTACTCCAACAATTAAATGTCCACCATTCATATTGGAAATAGCAGATATATAGGAAACTATATCCTCCCCTTCCTTTCCGTTAACTGAATGCTTCAAGGACTTAAAGCCTTTCCATTCGCATTTCTTGTTCTCTTGCGGAAAATGCCCAATCAAATAATCTTTTAATTCTGCTTCCGTCATTTCACCTCGAATATTTTACAAACACCGTCAAAGGATTTGATATCATTTTTTCTTTTATCCCACATTTCCTGTTTTACGTAAACCGGTGTGTAAGTATATTCTTTTTGCACTTTATTGACATCACTGCACCAGATTTGCAATCTCTTTATTTTTCGCACATCCTCCAAATCTTCCCTTCCTTTTGTTTCTACCAGGAAAAAAGTGCCAGGTTTTGTTTTTACAAAAAAATCAGGATAATATTCCCGGATGATCCCGTCTCCCGCCTGATATTCCATTTTGAAATTCACACCGCCATCTCCAATCGTGTTTTTGGCGAAGGCCGTTACATCCGAAAACTTATTTTCTAAAGCCGCAGCAAATTCCAATTCAAAATCATTATCGCCGATAATCTTATTGAAAACAGATTTCTTAGGGATTAAAAACGGGCGGTTATCGGATATTTTAGGTTTGGTATTCTTTAATGAAATAAAATCCCTCACTTCGGCAGTTCCTCTATCGGAAACGGTAAGATTATTAATGGCTGTCTTAAAAGTTTCATACAAAATATGCTTAGCTTCCGCTTCAGAAAGATTGCGTAAGGTTTGTGCATCGGAGAGAGACACCTCCTTTGTAAATAATTTATATTTTACAAACCCTTCTACTTTGGGATAAAGAATATTAAATCCGCTGATAAGCCGGCTTTCTTTTAAAATATTGGTCGTAAAAAATCCGATTACATTTCTGTAATCAGGAACCGTATCTTTAAATATTGTTTTATGTGAAAAATTTCCCTCAATATCCGTAAAAATAATTTCCTTCAGTTCTTCATCATTAAAGGTTTTCAAGGGAACTTTTTTATTTTGAAAGGTATTGATGTCAATTTCATTCAGGTTTTTGTATTCGCGGTAAATACGCGGACTCATTTGAGGAAGAGGAATATCCAGGGCATCCAAATCTTTGTGTTCATTGCCTTTATCCACTTCTATTATCAGCGGTGTTTTCCCCTTTGTTCCTTTTCCCATCGGGCTGTATTCAAACTCTACGCCTTCCGTTTTCAGGCTTTCCACAAATTCCAGAAAAGCGGGAGTGCCCACTACCACTAACTTTTCTTCATCAGTTAAAGAAAACATTTTTCTCAGACCGCGCCCGATAGCCTGTTCGGGAAGGATCTTAGAGTCTGCCTTAAACGGACGAAGTCCTACAATAGTCGTCACATTCCGTACATCCCAACCTTCACGAAGCATCAATACAGACACCACTGCTTTATAAGGAGATTGGTCGCTGTCAATATCGTCGGCAGCTTTGCGTAATTTCTCCAATTCTTCTTTATCTCTTTTTTGAGAAGTATTTTCGGAAATATTTCCCGATTTATTAGTGTGGATCGTTAGTACACTGTTTTTAAGCAGCGGAAAATTCTGCTGAAGATATTCGGCACATACATCAGCTTCTTTGGTATTCATCGTCATGATGAACAGAATAGGAATTTTCAGATTTCTTAATTCCTGATATTGCTTTTCCCACTCCAAATATCCAAGTTGGATATAATCGTGATACCGTTCTATAAAATCATTGCTTTCCTTTTCATGAATTTTCTGACGCGAAGCTTCATCGGGTAAAACGGGAGTTTTTACAACACGCTGCCGGACCGCCTCCACTAAAGGATAATCTGATATCGTCTGTACGAAAATAGCCCCGTTGTTGTGTCGCGGTGTCGCCGAAAAATCGGCTTGCAAACTCATGCCAGAACCACTTTTCAACTTCAGCTTATTATCAATGTCTTCGAGACTTTTATACCAGGCAAGATCGGTATCATGAATATGATGCGCTTCATCATTTAAAACAACGATATCATGAATTTTATCACTTCGCAAAACTTTTCCCAAATCCATCCCTTTGGAAACATCGGCATCCGGCTTGGGTTTTATTCCTAAGAAAATTGTTTCAACGGTTTGTTCAGGATTTTCATTCAGAAAAACTCTGTGAATATTAGTGATAAAAATATTACCCGATTCGCTGACCGGTTTCAAATCATCCTGAATATGGAGAGTTGGCTGAAAATCATTTTGCCAGTCTCGGCCGCCATAACCGTTGTCAGGTATAAAAGGTTCTTCTCTGAACATTTTCAGTCCTTCGAAATCTTTTAATAAACGGTTCAGCACAATGATATTTGGCGCTATCACTAAGAAGTTTTGAGATAACTGACTATTCTCTTCATAAAGCTTATGGAAATAAGACCAGATTAATGTCAATCCCATCACTTTTGTTTTACCCGCACCGGTGGCCATCTTGACAACATATCTGGTCCAATTTTCTTCAAACATGCCGGTACTGATCCTTTGTGAAGAATCAAATTTCATCAGTTCGTATTTATCCCTTGCACCGGCTACTTCATACAAATAAATGATGGATTCAATAGCTTCCCGTTGTGCAAAGTAAAAGCGGAACTGTTTTCCATCTTTTACAGGATGGTCACAGTTAAACCAAAACTCAAGCAGGTTTTTAGAGGTTTCAGAAACGGCAGAATACCCCTCCTCTCTCCATTGGCTTACGGCACGTCTTATTTTATATATCAAAGGGGGCAGGAGTTTTTCATATTCATCATTGGACGCTTCAAACTGGCTTTTGGAAGGCGCCCATCGTTCTGCCGGGGATAAGATTTGGAAAGGGTCGGATTGTTTCATGCCGTTAAAAATACAAAACCCCCATCAAACGACGAGGGTTCTTGTACAAAACAGTTGAATAGCTACTACTGAAAATCACTGTCAGGAATATTGCTGTTTACTTTGATCTCTTTCACCTTCAGCTCTATGGTCATGCCACCCGCATCTGTAGTCATGGTATAAGGGAATTTTATGCCATCCGTATCTTCATAGTTAGAGTAGGTAACGGTGCTGTTAGTCGCTCCGCCCTGCCCCACGGCCTGGGTTAACTCTTTTACTTTTAACCCCGTCTTTACATCATAGTAGTTAGTGGTTACATTACCGGAAGGATCCGTTATTTTCAGTTCGTAAGCATCGCTGCCATTCACAGGGACGATATCGTCCAGATCCAGCTTATATTTCCCGTTCAGATATTGCAACTCCGGAAAAATATCCATTACGTCTTTAAAATGTTGCCTCATTTCATCATTTACGGGAACCGTTCTTCCCATATTTTGCATACTGATGCTGTCTCCGTTAATTAATAATTTAGTGGCAACCATGTTCATATCCGGTAATTGCACTTCTAATTTATACTTATCGGGCAGTTTATATTCCCGGTGGAAAACAATATTCTGTCCCTGTACATTTCCTCCTGCGGAAATAGAAAGATCTTTCACGGATTCCAGTTTTTCTTTACCGCCGATCGCAGTCAGGTATATTTCTATCACACTGTTGGCCGAAACTCCGGCCGGAATAGCTTTCTTTACTTCCGGCTGCCAGATATTATTGTCAGTATTGATATCGGGTAATTCATTATTCGGGTCTAATATCACTTCAGCCAGGTCGCTCGTGGATGGATATTTG
Organism: Chitinophagaceae bacterium; assembly: GCA_004322015.1. GTDB lineage: Bacteria > Bacteroidota > Bacteroidia > Chitinophagales > Chitinophagaceae > FW021-bin31. The sequence continues at coordinate 62,989 of SCQT01000252.1, read as the reverse complement.
AAGGTCCACACAGCGCCACGTTGCCATATCTCTACGGGTAAAGTGAAGGTACTGTCTTTCCCGTTGCTTTCTTTTACCTCAATAATAGCAGGCAATGCCATTTTATCCAGGTTCTCAATAGTGATCAGCGATCCTTTGGACGGATCATCCTCCACATATTTCACGCCGGTCACCGCCTGATCCAATTTATCGTTCGTAAAGAACCATTCTCTCCAGAACCACGCCAGATCCTCTCCGGCAGCATTCTCAATGGTGTGGAAAAAATCCCAGGGACTGGGGTGTTTGTAAACCCAGCGATTTACATAGGTCTGGAATGCATAATCAAAACGGTCTTTACCTAAGATGACATTCCTTAAGAGATTTAATCCTAATGCCGGTTTAGCATACGCATTAATGCCCAGGTTATAGGATTTGGTTACATCGGGAATAGTCATGATAGGATCCATTCCTTCGCTGAACATATAAGCATCATTATGTGAATTTTCTTTATGATAGAATTCACCATTGTTAAACGACTTAGTGCACACACCATTGATAAAGGTATTAAAGCCTTCGTCCATGAACGGGTATTTTCGTTCATTGCTGCCTACCAGCATTGGGAACCAGTTGTGTCCGAATTCATGTATCGTGACGCCCCATAAGCCTTCGCCCCGGCTTTGATATCCGCAGAAAACAATACCGGGATATTCCATACCATGTACATTTCCGGCTACATTGGTAGCGGTGGGATAGGTAAAGGAATAATGCAGGTAACGGGAATAAAATTCGAGACAGGCTTTGGTAAATTCCGTAGAACGTCCCCAGGCATCATTCCCGGCGCTTTCCACCGGATACACGGATTGTGCCAGACATTTCCTGCCATTGGGAAGGTTGACCCTGGCGGCATCCCAGATGAAAGCTTTAGAGGCAGCCCAGGATACATCGCGCGTCTTTTCACAAAGGAAATGCCAGGTCAGCATTCCTTTTTGCGGGCGTGAATTAGGATCCGTAACTTCGTCTGCAGTGCGGATAAAAACTGTTTTATCGCTGTTGGCAGCTTCTGCCAGATGCTTCCGCTCCGTAGCTGTCAGCACCTGATCAGGATTCATTAATTTTCCTGAACCAACTACGATCATGTTGGCGGGAGCAGTAATAGTGTAATCAATATTCCCATACTCTAAATAAAACTCTCCTGCACCCAGATAAGGGATCGTATTCCATCCTTCCCTGTCATCAAAAACTTCCATACGCGGATACCATTGCGCTATTTCGTAAATCCATCCGTTTTTAGTATCTAATCTTCCCATACGGTCGGTGCCATATTGCGGGATTTTGAAAGCATAATCAATACGTATCTGAATAACACTGCCTTTTGCTTTTAAAGGCGTCTTAAGTCTGATTTGCATGCGGGTATCATTGACAATATAATCTGCTTTGGCGGTCTTTCCGTTTTCACCAATAGTCACAGACTTTAATTCATACCCTTTGGTAAAAGCCTTATTGGCAAAGCGTCCGCCGGAAACAGGCTGGGTAGCTTCACTGCGTGAATCCTCGCGATAAATATTCTGATCCATTTGCAACCACAGGAATCGCAGATTATCAGGGCTGTTATTTTTGTAAGTGATGGTAACGGATCCGGTTAAACGTTTGTCAGTAGTATCCAGTGTACAGGCGATTTTGTAATCAGCGCTGTTTTGCCAGTATTGAGGTCCCGGCGCTCCATTGGCGCTGCGATATACATTTCCGTAATTCGGATAAAATCCCGGAGCCCACAACAGATGAGCATCATATACCGGTTTGCTCTGCTGATCCTGGCTCATCGCCATTATACTGATGAAGCAGAAGCAAACCAATAAGAGGCTTTTTGGTGAAAACTTTACACGCATAAAATAATTGATTTTGGTGATATAAAATATATGTTTTCAAAGAATTTGTGACCCTTAGAGACTTCGTGTTTCCGCAGCCAAATGAATAAAACTTACTTTTCATGTTAGCATCAGACCTGAAACTTCTGAAACATGGAACGGATCTTTTAATAATTGATCACTTGTTCTTCAATATTTTCCGGTATTTCTCTGAATTCGTATTGCTGTGTCCGGAGTTGCGGTTCAAATCCGGCTTCCCGTATGGCGTCCTGTATGGTTTTATAAGTAAACCTGTATGGTGCGCCTGCCGCGCTGACCACATTTTCTTCAATCATAATAGAACCGAAATCATTGGCTCCCGCATGCAGGCACAGTTGTGCTATCCTTTTCCCCACCGTAAGCCAGGATGCCTGAATATTTTTAATATTGGGCAGCATGATCCTGCACATGGCGATCATCCTTACATATTCTTCTCCCGTAACTAAATTGTGTACTCCGCGGATCTTGGCCAGCGTGGTATCCACATCCTGGAAGGTCCAGGGAATGAATGCGGTAAATCCTTTGGCATCTCCCGGCTTTTCACTTTGCACCCGGCGAATGGATGCCAAGTGCTCAAAACGTTCCAATACGGTCTCCACATGGCCGAACATCATGGTCGCCGACGTCGGTATGTGCAGCTTATGTGCGGTCCGCATAATATCGAGCCATTCCTGTGCGCCGCATTTGCCTTTGGACACCAGGCGACGGACCCGGTCATTTAATATTTCGGCGCCCGCGCCCGGCAGGCTGTCCATACCTGCTTCTCTTAAGGCAATCAATACTTTTTCGTGGGTGCTTTTTTCCAGTTTGGTGATATGTGCCACTTCGGGAGGACCCAGTGCATGTAGTTTTATATTAGGAAAGAGATGCTTTATCTCTTTAAAAATATTCACATAAAAGCTAAGCCCCAGATCAGGATGATGACCGCCCTGGATCAGTAGCTGATCCCCGCCATAGCGGATGGTTTCTTCTATTTTCCGTTTGTATTCGTCAATACTGGTGATATAGGCTTCCGGGTGGCCGGGGATCCGGTAAAAATTACAGAATTTACAATTGGCGACACAGACATTGGTGGTGTTTACATTTCTGTCTATTTGCCAGGTTACCTTACCATGCGGAACCTGAATCTTACGAAGCTCATCGGCTATTTGCATCAATTCCGCCATCGGTGCATTTTCAAACAGATACACACCTTCTTCCGGCGTAAGAAAATCCAGATTAAGCGCTTTATTATATAGACCGGTTATGTTCATTTAGATCGCAAATTAGCCCTTTTTCGGACGCTGGGAACAAAAGTATTATAAATTAGCCCGCCACACCCGGGATCGCTTTGTCTCTTATCATTTTTTTAACAGTTACGTTCCCGGGAATTACTCAAAAATAAATCGTCCCAAAGGGGGTTTGCGATTGAAAAAGGTGTATTTTGGCAAAGATTAATATGCTATGAAAATACAGAGCTTTACCGCATGTCTGTTAATCTTTATTTTTTCATCCTGTGCATTATTCAGAGGCGCAGGGAAGAAAAGCCTTTCGGTTGAATCCAACAAGCTCGCCCCCCCTGCTAAATTCATTACGGCAGTTCCCTTCGTTCAGTTTACCGGAGGAGTAGTGGTGGTCCGTGCTAAAATTGATAACTTTCCCGACACGCTTAATTTCATTTTGGATTCAGGGAGCGGCGGTATTTCTTTAGACTCCATGACCTGTGTTCAGTTAGGTTTAAAGCCTCTCCCGTCCGATGAATTTATCCGGGGGATCGGCGGGATCCGTCCGCTGTATTTTGCCGGAAATAATACGCTTGTGCTCCCGGGGTTGAGAGTGGACAGCCTTAATTTTCACATCAGCAATTATGATTTTATCAGTTCTGTTTATGGGGTAAAAATAGATGGCATTATCGGCTATAGCTTTTTAAGCAGGTATATCGTGCAGATGAATTATGACAGCATGAAGTTATACATTTATACTCCCGGGCATTTCCGGTATGGAGTGGGGGGGGAATTGCTGCATCCGTTCATCCATAACATCCCGGTCATCAATGCTCCTCTCTGGAATAAGAAAGTGATCCATACCCGTTATTACTTTGATATGGGGGCAGGGTTATGCCTGATGCTTTCAGACAGATTCATAAAAGACAGTTGCATCTTCTGTAAACCCGATCAGCGCCGTCATAAATTTGTCAAAAGTGAAGCACAAGGCCTGTCGGGAAAAATAGAAATGACTCAAACCGTTGTCCAGGGATTGAAGTTAGGCAAGTATTATTTTCATAATGTACCCACTTATTTGTTTGATGACGTAAGTAATGTAACCGCATATCCTTTCCTGGGGGGGCTTATCGGCAATGACCTCTTAAGACGGTTTGACGTAACCCTCAATTATCCGGAAGATCAGATATACATCACCCCCAACTCACATTACTATGATCCCTTTGATTATTCTTATACCGGAATGGCCATGTATTACATTGACGGGCACGTAGTAATAACCGATGTTACAAAAGACTCACCGGCAGATAAATCGGGGGTGAAGCCGGGAGATGTGGTTTTAGCCGTCGGTAATAACTTCAGCAATAATATTCAAAAATACCGTGAACAGCTAAAAGCCACCGGCAGCAAAATAAACATGATTATTTTGAGGGAAGGTGTCGTACATGATATTAAAATGCCAATAAAAAGTATTTTATAGCGTTCTTAAACGGATGTTTTCAGATAAATTTTGCAAACTTTGGATAATCCTGCTTTTCCTGACGCCGGTGCTGGCTTACAGCCAGCGTTCCCGCCCCGAAAAGCCCTTGGCAGTTATCCACTTCCGCTTTGACGGATCACAGATTTTAATTCCTGTCACTATAAATCACGGTAAGGATACGCTATATTTTTTATTCGACAGCGGCTGTGAAATAAACCTGCTTTCCCTGCACATAGCAAGCTCACTGGGATTAAAAGGAAAAACAGATGCAGGATTAAGCGGGTGGAGCAATGAGATGACTTATGTGCCTGAGGTGCAGGCCAACACGATGGATATAGGGACTGTCAGCATACCTTACCCTGAGTTTTATTTAGAAGGATTATCAAACGCAGCCTTTGAGGGTATTTCCGTGGATGGTGTATTAGGATATGATCTGTTGAAAAGATATATTGTAAAAATAGATTTTCAAAAAAAAGAAATGAGTATTTACCGCAGTGGATTTTTTCATTATCCGCCGGGGGGAGAGGTATTGAAATTAGGAATGAATTTTAGTACCCCTACTGTGGAAGGAACCCTTGTCAATGATCAGGGTCAGCCGTTCACTTCCACTTATCATGTGATCACCGGCGGCAATTTCGGATTGCTGCTGAATGGAAAATACATTCAAAAATATTCGCTGAATAATGCACTCTCCGTTTCAGGAACGATCACCCGCCAGGATCTGCTGCAACCGGTGACTTACACGGAATGCACTGTCCCTTCTTTCGGAATTGGCAATTATAAGTTGTCCCGGGTATCCACCTTATATTCTGCCAAAGTGAATGATACGGCCCCCGGCAAAGAAATTGCCGGCGCTATCGGAGCTGATGTGTGGAAACAATTTACCGTTATTATCAATCTTCCGAAAGATGAAATGTATTTAACGAGACAATAATTTATAACCACTGAATATCGAATAAAATATTTGCCGAGGAGACCTGTCTTTATTTTAAATCCTTAATTTATCGCACATTTTGGAATCCTGTTATTCCCTGTAAACCCCGTAATCCATGAGAAATACCCCTTTTCCTTCAGGTTACTTTTATATAACTAATCTCCTTTATGGCTTACCTTTGCCCCAATGAGAAAGAGAGGGCTGTTAGTCAAATATATCCTGTTCATGCTGCCGGCTTTAGGTTGGTTTGCAGCATGTCACCATCCTGACAAAAACGCTCATTCTGAAACAGTACCTGCACAAAATTCAGATTCTTTGTTTCAATCAGACAGGTTGAAAAAAATAACCGATTCTATCCGTCAGTTTCCCGATAGCTCCAATCTTTATTTTGAAAGAGGCGGTATGCTTTATGTCATGAAAGAATATGCACTGGCAGGAAAGGATATTCAGAAAGCCATTGATCTGGACCCTATGCGGGTTGATTTTTACATCGCTTTAGGTGAAATACAAATTACAGAAAACAATTTTCCGCATGCTGCCAACGCATTTAAAAAAGCGCTGCAGTTGGATCCAAAAAACCTGATGGCACGTCTTCAGTTAAGCTTTAGCTTATACAATCAAAAAGATTATGAGGGTACTATCCGGGAGACGGATACTTTGTTAAAAATAGATCCGCATATAGCACGGGCTTATGGCATACAATCACAGGCTTATGAAGCGCTGAAAGATACTGTTAAATCGCTCGTGCTCATGAAAAAGGCGGTAGATCTGGCCCCAAATGATTATGACGCGCTGATGGCTATGGGAGACCTGCTGCTGAGGCATCATCAGGATAGCGCATTACAGTATTACGAACGGGCGAAAGCGGCTGATACGACCCAGGGAGAGCCGTTGTTTTGTATCGGATTGTATTACATGCAAAAAAACGAACCGCGAAAAGCAACCAATGCTTATAAGGCTTGTATCGCGCGGGACGCATTCTATGTAGATGCCTATCTGAATCTGGGAAAAATTTATGAAAATGAAAATGACTGGCAGGATGCCTTAAAAGTTTATAACTTAGCTACCCAGATCAGCCCGACGAGTTCGGAAGCATTTTATCATCGGGGATTATGTTTTGAAAAGCTCAATAACATCAAAGCGGCGATCAACGATTATGAAAATGCACTGGATTTGAAAAGTACCAATGCGGAAGCAAAAGCCGCTTTGGCACGTTTGAAAAAAAAATAATACCAATACTAACTCTTAAAATAAATTTCCCTTGCCACAGAAAAAAGTCATGATTGCGCCCTCTCTCTTAGCCGCCAATTTCTTAGAGGTGGGCAAGGCGGTTAAAATGGTAGATGAAAGCGACGCCGCCTGGCTGCATCTGGATGTGATGGACGGGCGTTTTGTTCCCAATATCAGCTTTGGGTTACCGGTGATCAGGGATATAAAAAAAGTGTCTAAAAAACCTTTGGATGTTCACCTGATGATCTTAGAACCGGAAAAATATGCCGAAGCCTTCAGGAAGGCAGGGGCAGATCATCTCATTGTGCACATAGAAGCCTGCCCGCATCTGCACAGCAATTTGCAGCAGATCAAAGCATTGGGGATGAAAACGGGCGTGGCTATTAATCCGCACACTCCGGTTTATTCCTTGCAGGACATCCTTCAGGATATTGATACGGTTTGTGTAATGACTGTAAATCCGGGATTTGGGGGACAAACTTTTATTCATCATTCTTTTACCAAAATACAGGAATTGAGAAACCTGATTAATGAAAGAGGAGTATCCACGCTGATAGAAATTGACGGCGGGGTTACCCTGGATAATGCCAAAGAAATCATAGATGCCGGCGCTGACGTATTGATTGCCGGTAATACGGTTTTCAGTGCAAAAGACCCCCGAAAAGTCATTAAGAAACTAAGCCTTTGTACAAAACCCTGAATTGCCCTTGACGGATTTCTCATGGATCATTTTCCGAAAGCGGAAAACTTTTACAGGTTATCAATTGTAAAAAACAAAAACACATACATTGACTGAAACAATCATTCATTTAGAAAATGTTAATCCGATTGAATTTTTCGGAGTTAACAATGGAAAATTAGATATTTTAAAGAAAAAATTCCCGTTGCTGAAAATCCTTTCACGCGGAACACAGATCAAGCTTTCCGGTGCACCGGAGGAAATAGAAATGGCAGGGGAAAAGATTAATCAGGTTATCAAATATCTGGAGCGAAACGGGCATATCAGTTCTAATTATTTCGAACAGATTTTAAGTGATGGACAAATCATGGATGGGTTTGGGGAAAAGGAAGAGAATGAGATCCTGGTCTATGGGCCTAATGCGCGCGTGGTCCGTGCCCGCACGCCGAACCAGAAAAGATTAGTTTCATTAGCCGGTGAAAATGACATTGTGTTTGCGGTAGGCCCTGCGGGAACAGGCAAAACTTATACTGCCGTGGCCATTGCCGTGCGTGCATTAAAAAATAAAGCGGTAAGGAAAATCATCCTGACGCGGCCCGCAGTGGAAGCCGGTGAAAGCTTAGGCTTTCTTCCGGGCGACTTAAAGGAAAAAATTGATCCTTATCTGCGCCCCTTATATGATGCGTTAGACGATATGATACCTGCTGATAAACTGAGTTATTATATGGCCACTCGCGTCATAGAAATTGCACCTTTAGCCTATATGCGCGGACGCACGCTGGATAATTCTTTTATCATCCTGGACGAAGCGCAAAACGCCACCGATCTGCAGTTGAAAATGTTCCTGACCCGCATCGGCCCCTCTGCTAAAGCAATTATTACCGGGGACTTGACCCAGATTGATCTGCCGCAGAACCAAAGGTCGGGGTTGGCAAAAGCTATCAGGCTGCTCAGGCATATCCATGGTATCGGGCATCTGGAATTAGATGAGGATGATGTAGTACGACACCGGCTGGTGAAAGCTATTATCAAAGCTTATGATAAAGATAAAGACCACGAAATGCAACATTCCCATAAGATCGAACATTAACTCAAGTCATGTTTTGTGGCAGTTAATTGCGGGAATAAGCATTTTGCTGTTGCCTTTTTCCTGTAGAAATGCAGTATCTGAAAGTCCTGCAGCCATTGCCAAGGCAGCGCATAAGGATGATCTGGGGAAGATTCTATACGGCCGGTCGCTTTTAAAGGATGGCGACCTGGTACTGAGAACAGGTAACGATTTTATTAGTTTAACGTTGAGACAATTTTCCCTACACAATAAAACCTATTCACATTGCGGTATTGTACGGATTATTCACGGTAAAATATACGTGTATAATGCCATCGGCGGAGAAGATAACCCCGATGCAAGATTGAGAAGAGACTCTTTTGAAGCATTCTGTGATCCTGAAGAAAATTCAGGGTTCGGCGTTTTTCAGTATGATTTAACCTCCATGCAACACCATCGCCTGGACAGCCTGGTAGATTTATACTATAAGCTTAGGATCAGGTTTGACCTGAAATTCGACCTGAGAACTGACAGCGCTATGTATTGCGCCGAATTTGTCTATAAAGCAGTCACACGCGCCACAAAAGATTCAGCATTTATACCTTTATCTCACATTGGAAGCTTTGAATATGTGGCTATTGACAACCTGTTTTTAAATGGCCATACCCAACCGGTGTATCAGGCTAAATTCTGATCAAAACAGCATGAAACTATTTTTTAATCCTGCACCGGTTCTTCCACCACGTCCAAACTATCGCTGCTGCCTGTTGGTTGTGCTGCTTCGAGCCTGCTGAGCTTTTTTCTGCCATAACTCCAGCGCGTTATGAGTACATACAGCGTGGGCACGGTAAATATTCCCAGCAGTGTAGCCACCAGCATGCCTCCGACAACCGTAAACCCGATATTCAGACGGGAAGCTGCCCCGGCGCCTGTAGCCAAACAAAGCGGAAGCACTCCGAATATGAAAGCAAAAGATGTCATTAGAATCGGTCTGAATCTTAACTTCGCCGCGGTCAATGTGGCTGTTATCAACGGTACTCCTCTGTCCACTCTTTCTTTAGCATATTCTACGATCAGGATGGCATTTTTTGCAGCTAATCCGATAAGGCATATTAATCCTATCTGGGAATACACGCTGTTTTGCTGCCTGCTCAACCATAAAGCCAGTATAGCCCCGAATAATGCAACCGGCACCGTCAGCAAAATGGAGAATGGGACCGACCAGCTTTCGTACAGCGCCACCAACAGCAGGAATACGAATAATACAGACAACATAAAGATCATCAGGGTCTTGTTTCCCGCTTCTATTTCCTGCAGGGACACATTGGAAAATTCATATCCGAAATTGGCCGGCAACGCTTGGGTCGCCACTTCCTGCAAGGCTTTAATAGCGTCTCCGCTGCTGTATCCCGGGGCAGCATTCCCGTCAATTTCTGTGGAGCGGTAAAGATTATAATGGCTGATAACGGGAGGACCGCCCGTTTTATCTACAGTAACCAAAGCGCTCAAAGGCACCATTTGTCCCTGGCTGTTCTTGACGTAATATTGTGATAAATCATTGATGCTGGAACGGAACGAAGTATCTGCCTGTACCAACACATGAAATTCCCGTTCAAACCGTGTGAAATCATTCACGAAAGTGCCTCCCATAAAGGTATTTAAGGCATTAAATACGTCCCCCACCTGAACACCCATGAGTTTACACTTGGCCCTGTCCACTTCCACATTATATTGGGGAGAAAACGGGATATAAAAATCATAAGCGCGTCCTATTTCAGGCCGCTTATTTGCAGCAGCAAGGAATTTATTAAGTACCTGATTGAATTGCCCCGGATCTTCCCCGCCTCTTTGTTCCAGGATAAATGAAAAACCTGAGGTGGTCCCAAATCCCTGAAGGGTTGGAGACGGAATGACTACGATTCGTGCGGCATGGATCTGTGAGAATTTCGCCTCCAATTGCTTCACTACCATTCCAATACCTTCTCCTGCGGCATCCCGCTCATCCCAGGGCTTAAGACTTACCCAAAAAGAAGCGGCGTTAGGTTCCAGCGCACCACCTCCTATGAAGTTCATACCCGCCCTGCCCATAAAATGGCCAATGACGGTGGAATCATCCAAGAGCACCTTATTGATCTTGTCCACGACGGCTTCAGTTCGTTCCAGCGAAGCGCCTTCCGGTAATACGGCGGCAATAATTAATGATCCCATATCTTCCTGCGGGATAAAGGTAGTCGGAACTGTCCGGAATAAATAAAAAGTGAGGGCGAAGATCAGGAGAAGAGCGATCACTACGACATAAGTCTTACGAATGGCATTTCTTACTCCCTTGCTATAATGGTCTGTCACCTTCGTGAACCATGAACTAAAATGATAGAAAAACCAATTGATCCCTTTGGAACTTTTATTAAATTTCTCAGGACGCAACATGAGTGTGCACAGCACGGGGGTCAGCGTTAATGCAAGGAAGGCAGATAAAAGCACGGAAAAAGCAATAGTCAGCGCAAATTGTTGATAAAGCCTTCCGCTGACACCGGGAATAAAAGCGGCAGGGACAAACACAGCCGCCAGGATCAGCGACATCGCTATGATCGGCGCCTGCACCTCTCTCATGGCTTGCAATGTGGCTTCCCGCGGCTGCATTTTAGACACATCAATATTTCGTTGGGTTGCCTCCACCACTACAATGGCATCGTCCACCACAATACCTATGGCAAGCACAAATCCAAAGAGCGTAAGCGTATTAATGGAAAATCCGAAAAGATTTAGAAACAGGAAGGCGCCAATAAGAGAAACCGGGATAACCAATATCGGAATGGCAGTAGCCCTCCAGTTTTCGAGAAAGATGAATACCACGAAAGCTACCAGAATCAGGGCAATCAATAATGTTATAATCACCTCGTGGATGGACAATTTCACAAACGATACCGTTTCGAATGGCATGGTCCATTGTACATCGGAAGGGAAAGATTTGGCCAGTTGTGCCATTTTCGCTTCCACGAGTTCAGCAGTATGTAAGGCATTCGCCCCCGGCGCCAGATAAACTGCCATACCCGTTCCATTTACTCCGTCTGCCAAAGTCTTGGTACTGTATGAAAAGGTTCCTAAATTGATCTGGGCTATATCTTTTAATCTCACTAACGATCCGTTGGCAGGATTGGAGGCGACAATAATATTACCAAATTGTTCAGGTGTCTCTAACTGGCCGTTCACAGTCAAATTATATTCAAACGATTGTGACGGGAGGGCGGGCGCCGCTCCTACGGTGCCTGCCGGTACCTGTTGATTCTGCTCCTGTATAGCAGAGATAACCTGATTGGCAGTCAGCCCGATGGCAGCCATTTTGGCGGGGTTAAGCCATACCCGCATACTGTAGTCCTGAGAAAAGGCAAACGCCTGCCCTACACCGGGAACACGGGCTACTTCCGGAAGGACGAAAATATTCAGATAATTTTCCAGAAATGATACGCTGTGCGAATTTTGGGGAGATTTCAGGGCAATGATCATCAGCATATTATTGGATCTCTGCACCACTGAAACTCCCGTCCTGTTTACCTCAGACGGGATTAAAGGCAACGCCTGACTTACCCGGTTTTGAACATCCACGGTGGCAATATTGGGATCGGTGCCCACCTGGAAAGTGACTGTGATACTGCTGGTACCGTCATTGGCGCTGGTGGAACTCATATACATTTCTCCCGGCACACCATTGATCTGGTTTTCAATAGGGGTGGTTACGGTATTTTCCACTGTTTTAGCATTCGCTCCGATATAGTTCGAACGGACTGCCACGATTGGAGGTGAAATATCCGGTAACTGCGCTACGGGTAGAGAAATAATGGAAATAATACCAAGGATCACCAAAATAATGGCGATTACAATGGTGGTATTCTTTCGTTTTATAAATCGTTCTGAAATTGGCATGTCTAATTCTTTGAAACAGATAAGCACCCTTTTTTCATCACTCTTTTTTTATTTTATCTGATCTATTCCATCTTTACACTCACTGTATCCCCCGGATGAACTTTCAGCATACCGTTTACAACCACTCTGTCGCCGGCTTCCAACCCCTGATTTATAATAGTAAAGCTATCTACTACGCCTCCGGGAACTACTTGCTTTGGTTCAATCACATTACCGTTTCCTACGGTGTAGATACTGGTCTCATTAAGGGTCTGCATCAAGGCGTTTGTCGGAATAGCCAAGGTGCTGTTACTGGTAGGATGTTTAATCACGATGGTAGCGTTCATTCCGGATTGCAATTGATGTTGTCCGTTCGGAAACTCCAGACGAATCGTAATGGTGCCCGAATTCGGATCCACCATATTATTGATCATAAGCAGCTTCCCCTCAGCGGAATACATAGTGCCATCAGGCATCTGAAGCAGGTATGAGAGGCCGGATCGTTTTCCGGATGTCGCCGTAAATTCATTAATGTCATTTTGAGGGATATTAAAATCTACATACATCGGGTCATCGTTCACAATAGTATTGACTAATGTTTGCCCGGAATTAATAATATCTCCGAGCTTTACCTGGGCAATCCCGATTTTGCCGCTGACCGGAGCTCTCACCACCGAATGATTCAGATTTGTAGCTGCATTGTTCAAAGCAGCATGGGCTGCAGCTACATTCGCCTGAGAAACTTTCACTGCCGTACCCGCCTGATCTACCACCTGGACAGCTATGGCATCATGCTGCTGTAAATCAGTGTATCGCTTGAGATCACGTTGTTTTTGCGCCATATCCGCCTGTGCCTGTTGCAAATTAGCTGCCGCCTGATTATAAGCGGCCTGAAAACGGCTTTTATCTATATCATACAGCACCTCCCCCTGGTGTACCTGACTTCCATCCTTTACATGTATAGCTTCCAAATAACCACTGACATCCGGCCTGAGCTGCACAATGGTATTTGCTGTAAGCGTAGCAGGAAAATGCTGCTCTACTATATATTGGGCAGGTTTTACAGTTACAGCAATCACTGATTGTTTAAGCGCCATTCCTGCCATCCCTTTAGCCTCTTTTCCTTTGTTGCCGCAGGAAGCAATGATTAATAAAGCCGACAGAGACAGCAGGATATAAGATATTTTTCTGCCATTCCAATAGCATGACTCATCATTACCTCTCTTTGTGCCGGATCGTATATTGACTAAATGTATCATAGAGCATTTTCATTTATATTGCGGTCATTAGGGATTGATTTTACCCACTGCCTGTTCCAGGTCCACCCTGCTCATTAATGTGTTCAGCAATGCATCAATATAATTACTTTGTGCCTGCTGCAATTCATTTTCGGCAGACAGCAGGTCTAAGCTGGAAGCCACTCCCTGTTCATATTTATATTGAATTCGCCTGTAAACTCCTTCCGTCAGATTCATGTTCTCTTTCTGGGTATTCAACTGCGCCTGGTTATTCTGGTATGTGATGTATGTGTTTCGCATCTGTAAATGAATTTGCTGAACCAGGTTAGTCAGATCATTCTGAGATTCCTGTAATGTGATCTTAGCTTCATTGGTCTGGTGAATTCGTTCCGTTCCTGAAAAAATAGGGAAAGAAAGATCGAGACCCAGAGCCGAATTCCCGAATCCCTTGTTGTACAGATTAGAAAATGTGGGTGAAAAAAAGTTATAACCATAGTTCAAATAAGCTGACAAAGACGGGAGATAGGAGAGCCTGACGTTTTTCAGGCTCAGCTCATTCAACTGATATTGGATCTGCTGCATGGTATATTCCGGACGATTGTTCAGGTTAAAGCCCGCAGTGTCAGCCGGAGGCATAGCCCCGGGAGTAAAATCTTTTACTGTTTCCAATAAGGTCAGCGAATCTTCCTGCGACATGCCCATTTGAAATTTCAATTCAGCCAGACTAAGATCCAGCAGACGTTGCTGGTTTTCAATACCTGTACGGGCATTATTATCCTGTACCTGTATCCGGTTTACGTCCACTGTTTCGGCGACGCCCACATGGTACTCCGCCTTTACATCCTGCAGTGATTTCTCTATCTGGGCCAAATTGGAATGGGCAATACGGATAGCTTCTTCATTGACCAGCACATTGAAATAAGCTTTAGAAACATTTACCCATGTATTTATCTCCGTGCTGTGAAGGCTTTTCACAGACAATTCTTTATACACTTTGGCTGCTTTCAATCCAATAAAATAATTGCTGTTGAAAATGGTCTGATTAATCTGACCGGTAGCCGAAGAATTATATTTAACGCCGAACTGGACAGGTATTTTCCTGCTCAGGTCGCCATTTGCAAAATCAGGGATCAGAGAGGTGGGTAATTTCAGGTTATCAACTAATGTTCCGTTAATAGTGGCATGCGGGAAAAGTTTAGCAGTGCTCTCTTTCACCTGCTCCTGAGAATATTGGCTGTTCAAGAGGGCGTTCTTTACATCATGCTGATTTTTCATAGCATAATCAAGGCAATCCTTCAAATTAAAATGAAAGGCATGCGCAGGAGAACCGGACTGTGCCCTGGCTGTCTGGAAAGAAGCAAGGCCCGTAAAAGCTATAAACAAAGTGCATGCGATACTTTGAGGTATTCTGTTAAGGAGAGTTCGATTTCCAGGAAAACAAGGTTTTATAATTGCGGGTGACTGCATGAAAAAAATCCCTGTATTTTAAATTAATACAGGGCAAAATTACCATTTTGAAAACTTTAAAGGATAAAGTTTTTTCTGAAAAATGATGAGTGGTAATGCATGAGGATACTGTCCGAAGTTAACCGTTCGTTATTCTCCCGCGTGATCTGTTAAATGACCTTCCTCTATAAAGCATCCGGACTAAAAGCAATATCTCTTCTCTTCGATCAGCTTATCCGCAATTCGTCTTCGTGCATCCTTCACATTGAACGGATCTGCTTTGGTGAATCGCTTCAGCCCCATTAGCATCATCCGTTGTTCATCGCCTGCGGCAAAAGAGCTGATAGCATCTTTCCCGTATTTATGGATCCGGTCTGTAGCATCAGTGAGATAAACTTCCAGCATGTCTTTTTGCAACCTGCAACTATCTGCGCCGTTTTTCTCAGTCAGCTTCATGACCCTGAGCAAGGTGCTTTCAGCAATAAAGACGTTGATGAGCATATCTGCAATATTCATGATAATTTCCTGCTCCTGCTGAAGTTGTGTGGTTAATTTCTGCACCGCTGCTCCTGCTGTCATCAGAATGGCCTTTTTCAGATTATTGATTAATTTTTTCTCTTTTGAGAAAGGCGTTTCGTCTTCATTGCCCGAATCGGGAACACTCATCAGTTCCTGCTGCACTGCCATAGCGGGTTTCAACAAATCCAATCTCCCCTTTAATGCCCGTTTTACCAGCATATCTAATGTCAGCAAACGATTAATCTCGTTAGTCCCTTCAAAAATCCGGTTGATACGCGAATCCCGATAGGCCCTGGAGATATTATATTCATTAATGAAACCGTTGCCTCCGTGGATTTGCACACCTTCATCCACTACATAATCCAGCGTTTCGCTGCCTGCTACCTTCAGAATGGCGCATTCCACGGCATATTCTTCTGCGGAACCCATGGCTGCTTCATGATAAGGCCTGCCCTCTGCCAGCATTTTCTTTTCCCATTCGTCTATCAGTTGAGCTGTACGATATAAAGCAGATTCACAGGTAAAAATGCGGATAGCCTGTTCTGCCAACTTATATTTAATGGCACCGAAGTTGGCGATAGCCGTATTAAATTGCTGCCGCTCCGTGGCATATTGTATGGAAATAGTAGCCGCTTTTTTGGCTGCGCCTAAAGCCGCTGCACATAATTTTAACCGCCCGATATTTAATATATTAAAGGCTATTTTATGTCCCTTGCCAATTTCTCCCAACAGGTTTTCAACCGGTATTTTACAATTCTCAAAAAATATCTGCCTGGTGGAAGATCCCTTAATGCCCATTTTATCCTCTTCATGGCCGAGCGTCATGCCCGGTGTATCTTTTTCAACTAAGAAAGCCGTAAACTCCAGTCCGTTTATTTTGGCAAAAACGGTAAACAGATCGGCAAAGCCCGAATTGGTGATCCAGCATTTCTGACCGTTTAAAATATAGTACTTTCCATCTTCACTTAAGGCGGCTGTAGTGTGAGCGCTTAATGCATCCGATCCTGAGTTAGGTTCCGATAAGGCATACGAAGCCTTCATTTCTCCGGAAGCTAATTTTGCCATATATTTTTCTTTCTGCGCTTCTGTGCCGAAATATAATACGGGCAAAGAACCGATCCCTGTATGTGCCGCCATAGCCACTGCAAAGGAGTGCCCCCCCCCAAGCGCCTCATTGATAAGGGTGGCGGTTATGAAATCCTTACCCAATCCCCCGTATTCTTCAGGAAAAGCGGCGCCTAATAACCCCTGCTCCCCCGCTTTATCCAAAAGGGACGGCATTAAGCCCGGTTCCAGTTTATCAATGCGATCAAGGATTGGCGTAATCTCCGTATCAATAAAGTTTTCGCACATTTCTTTGATCATCTTTTGCTCTTCCGAAAAATCTTCAGGGATAAATACTGATTGGGAGTCTGTTTCCTTAATCAGAAATTCACCACCTTTCAAAACGGTTTCAACAGCTTGTGTAGTTTCCATAACTTTTCATTTTTACCCCGGTAAGTTACTAAAAGTTAATGACAGGATATCGGGCTTTTCTTTTTTAGTTTTTATTTAACTATTTTTATACCGGCCCTGCAAAGCCCGAAGCAAAATTTAAATGACAAAAAACAAATGACAAGTAATATCCAAATGAAGAGAAAACAACTTTTTTATTTCCTCCCGGCTTTACTTTTAATTGCCTCTCCTTTATCTGCCCAGCCTGTCCCCGCTTCCGTGATGAAGTTTCACCGGAAATGCATCCTGATAGATACGCATAATGACGTCTTATCTGAACTGACCATGAGAGGGCATGACATCAGCAACTGGCTGAGAGTGGGTAACACCGACCTGCCCCGGCTGAAGCAGGGAGGTGTGGATGTGCAGTTTTTTTCTGTCTGGTGTGACGGCAGCTACGGGAAAGGCCGTGCATTTAATTATGCAAACGAAGAAATAGATTCGCTGATGTCTATCATCAAAAGAAACCATGGGAAAATTGCACTGGCAAAAAATTATGAAGATATCATGCAGGATGTGCGTCAGGGAAAGCTTGCCGCTATGATCGGCGTGGAAGGCGGACATATGATAGAAGGCCGGTTGGATTATTTAGACAGCCTGTACCGGCGTGGCATGCGCTACATGACCCTGACATGGAATAATAGCAACGGATGGGCTACCTCTGCTGTGGATGAAACTTATCACAGAGATTCGCTGAAACATTTGGGATTAACTGATTTCGGTAAAGAGGTCGTGCACCGGATGAATCAGTTGGGCGTAATGGTGGATCTGGCGCATGTGGGAAGGCAAACTTTTTTCGATGCTATTCACACTTCCACGAAACCTGTTATTGTTTCTCACAGCTGTGTGTATAAAATTTGTCCTGTGGCAAGGAACCTGAGGGATGACCAGATCCGTGCCGTAAAGAAAAACAGCGGAGTTATTTGTGTAAATTTCTATTCCGGATTTGTGGACAGCAATTATCAGCACAAGGTAGATGCATTCATTGCTGAATATCGCCCGGAGGTGGATTCTTTAGAACATATAAAACATGAATCCGCCAATGATGCAGCCTTTGAAATACTGACCCCGGAAGAAAAGCAATCATTGCGTCCGCCTTTATCCCTGCTGATAGATCATATTGATTACATTGTAAAAATGATAGGTATAGATTATGTGGGCATTGGCAGCGATTTTGACGGCGCTGAATCCTATCCTCTCGGGTTAGATGATGTAACAGATTATCCAAAAATAACGGAAGCGCTTTTACAAAGAGGATATTCCAAAAAGGATATCCGGAAAATATTGGGAGGAAATGTGCTGCGGGTAATTAAAGCGAATATGGACTGAAAAGAATTTCTCTTAAAAACTATAACGAATGAAACAAAGTATCAACATTCTGACCCTTGGAGTAAATAATTTAGAGCATTCGCTCTCGTTTTTCAGAGATGGATTAGGCTGGAAAACGAAAGGTATAATAGGAAAGGAATTCGAGAATGGGGAAGTAGTGATTTTCGAACTTGGCCGTGGCATGATGCTTTCACTTTATGAAAGAAAAAACTTAGCCTGGGACAGCGGGTTAAAACAACAACCGGAAAGTGCTACTGAATTTTCAGTCGGTCATCTGGTGAATACCGATGAAGAAGTGGACATGATCATGAAACAGGCGGAAGAGGCCGGTGCAAAAATAATTAAACCGGCACAAAAAACCTTTTGGGGAGGCTATGGTGGATATTTTAAAGATTTGGACGGGCATCTTTGGGAAATTATTCATAACCCTGCCATCACAATTGACGAATAGATCCTTTAAAACAGTCCTAATCGAGCTTCTCCGGCCTCATCTGCGGGAAAAACAACACATCCTGGATAGAGGCTTGCCCGGTAAGCAACATACATAACCTGTCAATACCGATCCCGATTCCTGAGGTGGTAGGCATGCCGTACTCAAGTGCACGCAGGAAGTCTTCATCAATATACATGGCTTCATCATCGCCGCGCTCCATCAGCTTATGTTGCTCTTCAAAGCGTTCCCGTTGATCAATGGGATCGTTTAATTCACTGTAGGCATTCGCAATCTCTTTACCGTTAATGATCAGCTCAAAGCGTTCCACCAATCCGGCTTTACTGCGGTGCTTTTTAGTCAGCGGGCTCATTTCCACGGGATAATCCGTAATAAAAGCCGGCTGGATAAAATGATGCTCGCATTTTTCACTAAAAATCTCGTCAATCATTTTCCCTTTTCCCATGTTGGCTTCTACCTCTACATGAAGCTGCTTACAAATTTCTCTTATTTCTTCCTCATTCATGCCGCCCATATCCTCACCGGTATATTCTTTGATAGCATCATAAATGCTGATGCGCCTGTAAGGAGCCTTGAAGTCAATTTCCTGATCTCCGGCTTTTACTTTGGTGGTACCGTTGACATGGGAAGCCACACTTTCCAGCAGTTGTTCCGTGGTTTGCATCATCCACAAATAATCTTTATAAGCTACGTAAAACTCCAGGATAGTAAATTCTGGATTGTGTGTCCTGTCCATTCCTTCATTGCGGAAATTGCGGCTGAATTCATACACCCAGTCAAAACCGCCTACGATAAGCCTTTTCAGGTATAATTCATTGGCGATACGCAGATACAGGGGGATATCCAACGCATTGTGATGAGTAATAAAAGGTCTGGCTGCGGCCCCCCCCGGAATACTTTGCAATACCGGCGTATCTACTTCCAGCGCATTTTGTTTATTCAGAAATTCACGGATCGCATTTTTTATCTGCGTAATTTTTATAAAGGTATTTTTCACCTCCGGATTGATAATTAAATCAGCATAACGCTGGCGATAACGGAATTCCGGGTCGGTTACTGCATCAAAAGTCTCTCCTTCTTTCTCCTTTACAACAGGCAAAGGACGAAGTGACTTTGATAATAAAGTAAATTCATGAACATGGACGGATATTTCTCCTGTTTTTGTAATAAAGACAAACCCCTTTACTCCGATAATATCGCCAATATCCAACAGTTTTTTCCAAACAGTGTTATACATTGTTTTATCCTCACCGGGACAAATATCATCGCGGCGGACATATAACTGAATACGGCCTGTGCTGTCCTGGATGACGGCAAAACCCGCTTTACCCATATCACGCATGCTCATCAGCCGGCCTGCCATGCATACGTTTTGATATTCTTCTTTATTTTCCTCTGTATAATGAGCTTTAATATCCGCAGCATTTTCATTGACAGGATACAATGCCGCCGGATAAGGATCTATGCCCAGCTCCTTTAATTCCTGCAACTTCTCTCTCCGGATCAGTTCCTGCTCAGACAGATGATGAGTCTTTGTTTCCATAATAAATTTTCAAAATAATGAACAGGGTGCAAAGATAGGCTATCCGTGGATTTTATATCACTGATCCTTCAATGAGCAGCGAATAAATAGCACCGGCTAAAAAATTGACTGTTATAAAAACATCACGCTCCCGCCAATAACACCTGCCAGGCGTCCCTCACTCTATTTTGTTCCAAAAGCTTTTTAGCGTAATAATGCAATTCAATTTCCATATCCTCCGGATTCGTGCTGTAGTATTGGATGATATTCTTTAATTGTACATCTTCAAAGGCAGGATCAATGACAGGGATTTCCGTCACATTCGCCAGCATACCGAGATCGTTGCCGCTGAGGATATTACTTTTCCTGACAGATTCCGGTAATGAGTCAAAGCCAATGCCTAATTCCGTATTTGGCTTAGGTACTTCGAAGACCGCATTGCCCGAAGCGCGGCAATAATAATTCAATCCCATTCTACCCACTAAGTCTATTTTATGAGGATTAATATATCCATTTTCATCCATGACTTCATCTTTTACATGAATCAGGATCGCTTCGCAAATAATTAAATTTCCTGCCCCCCCCTTATCGCCCGTTTCAATGATTTGTTTTACTTTACATTCAAAGCTGACCGGACTTTCTTTCACGCGATAAGGTTTTACCAATACGGAGGGTACAGGTGTTAATCCCGACTTGACAAATTCGTTCACTTCTCTGGGATATTCACAACTGGACAGGGACACTTGTTGTACCATATCATAATTAACAGTATTGATCACTACTTCCATCGTTTCATGAATATTCCCCAAGGTGTGTTTAATGGTATTGTTCCGTACCCGGCGCATGGGAGAGAAAATAAGGGTAGCAGGGTTACTGCCAAAACCGTTGAAAAAGCTGAAAGGAGATAAGTTCGGATTTCCCCCTTTATCCATAGTGCTGGCAAAAGCAATAGGTCTGGGCGCTATGCTTCCGGTAAGCAACTGATAAAATTTTTTCCCATCTGGTCGGCCGGGTTCTATCTGCATGGTTGGATTGCTATATGGTTAAATGGTTCACTGGTTGAATATTGAGAATTGTCTTATTGCTTAATGGCTTTATGGTTGCTTATATCGTTGAACATTGGCCATTAAAAATTATTTAATTGCTGAAGAGATAAATTGTTTAATGGTTATTTTATTGGAAGTTGAAAATTGATTATTGAATATTGTTTCATTGTTTTGGTCAAACTGATAAACTTTAAAACCCGTTCAATTGATGACTTCAAACATTTTTCTTCTTCCCTAAAATAGAAAAATCATCTTCTTCCGCTACTATGGTATTCTTTAAAATACCTAATCCTTCCACTTCTAACTCGATTACATCACCGGTTTTCAGCCATTGTTCCTGGTAAGCAGGATCATTTCCTTTCCCGGTGCCGTTTAATTCCAGAAAACATCCGGTCCCCACGGTGCCGCTGCCGATCACATCGCCCGGTACTAGATCAGCGCCGTAAGAGCAGCGTTCAATGATTTCCGCAAAAGTCCAGTCCATATCCTTCATATTCCCTTCGCTTACCTGGATTCCATTCACACGGCAGGTCATTCTGAGGTTATAAGCATTACCGGCATGCCCCATTTTGGGAGCTATTTTATGTGCCTCCAATTCATCTGGAGTTATTAACCATGGCCCGAATGCAGTTGCAAAATCTTTTCCCTTCGCCGGGCCCAGGTTTAATTTCATCTCTTCCATTTGCAATACCCTGGCGCTGAAATCATTCATGATCATAAAGCCGCCTACGTATTCATCTGCTTCTTCCGCACGGATGTTTCTTCCCGCTTTGCAAATGACGACAGCCACTTCTAATTCGAAATCAAGCTTTTGAAAATGATCCGGCATACAGCGGATCTCTCCCGGGCCACATACCGCATGATGATTGGTGAAATAAAACACCGGAAACCGGTCGAATTCAGCGATCATGGCAGCACCGCGGTTGCGCCTCGCTGTTTCCACATGCTGACGGAAAGCATATCCATCCCTGCACGAAGCGGGGAAAGGTACCGGAGGCAGTAAATGCAGATCTTCCATCGGTAAACCTTTAGGTCCGGCAAATGCTTCCTGTTGCACCAACTGACGGGCATGTTCCGCATAAGGCATCGCTTCTTCCCATACCTGTAGAAAAAATTCCATGTTACCCGGCAATTCCGGATTGGCAGCATCTGTATCATATACCTTATTGTTTTCCACAAAAGCTAATTGATCCTGTCCATCCTTAAGATAAGAAATAAACTTCATGTGATTCGATTTGTATGAGTTTATTCGCAAATATAGGGAGTGCGCGGATATAAATGAGGAAATAATGTCATGCGGCAAACAAGTCCGGATATTACCGGCTTTCAAAGAATGCCGGATAGAAATTCTTCTTTATAGTTAAATATTTTTCCTGTTCGGACACGCTGTTTAATTCTTTTTCATACACCTTTGACCAGATAAACCATTACATGTAGAAAGAATTGCAACAGGCTAATAATTAAAGCGCTGTATTGATCGGGCGATGTTAAAGATTAAATTATTAGTTTTTCAATATGAATATCACAAAGACGGATATAGAGACAGTCAGGGGGGAAACAGAGTCACGAAAGGACCGTCAGGTTGATCTGGCGCCAGAGGCGCAAAATAAAGCCATTGATACGCGCTTTTATTACGAGCCGATGATGGCAGCTCATCCTCCGCACCATATTCAATGGCCGGTAAAGTTAGGAGATAAATTCCTGAAGTTCCCTCTCTGGGTTTCCAGCATGACCGGTGGAACGCCCAGGGCTAACGAACTGAATCACAGACTGGCAAAAGCGGTTTGCCGATTTGGCTTAGGTATGGGTATTGGTTCGGCACGTATCGCTTTAGAAGATCCCGATAGGGTAAATGATTTCGATCTGCGACCTGTCTTAGGAAATGAGGCTCCCTTCTTCCTTAATTTTGGAATCGCTCAAATAGAAAGGCTGCTCAGATCCGGATCGGTTCAGTCAGTCAAATACTTAGTGAAAAGGCTTGATGCGGACGGTATCATTATCCATGTTAATCCGTTACAGGAATGGATGCAACCTGAAGGCGACCGTATCCTTTCTGTACCCGCAGACACCATCATGCACTTTATGGAGGAAGTAACTCTGCCTTTGATAGTCAAAGAAGTGGGGCAGGGTTTTGGATATGAAAGTATGAAAAAACTCCTGCAGCTCCCATTAACAGCCATTGAATTCGCTGCCAACGGAGGGACAAATTTCTCCAAATTGGAGTTGATCCGTAACCGTGTTAAAAGCAAATATCTTATGCCTTTTATAGAGGTAGGACATTCTGCAGAAGAAATGGTGGATCTAAGCAACAGCTTGTTATCAGAATTGGGTGATAAAGTCCAATGCCATACCCTCATAATCAGCGGAGGCATTAAGAATTTTCTCGATGGCTATTACTACATCCAAAAATCGAATACCAATGCCTTGTACGGACAAGCATCCGAATTGTTAAAACACGCAAAAGTTTCTCAGGAGGAGCTGGATGAATATATACAATATCAAATTGAAGGTCTCATGCTTGCACGTACTTTTTTAACCGTAAAAGAAAAATAAAATGGAAAATGATCAACATATAATCTATGGCTTTTCCAAAAAAAGTCGTGATGAAAAACTGGAGCTGGTGACCCGGTATCTCGCTGATCCGAAAAGCGCCATAGCTTTATTCAAAAGTTTCCAACATGCCAATAGTAAAATGCAAAGGTTGCTGGAGGAGTTTAGTGAAAATACAATAACCAATTTCCCATTGCCTTATGGAATCTGCCCCAATGTGTTGGTGGATGGGAAAATATATATGGTTCCTATGGTCATTGAGGAAAGCTCCGTGGTGGCTGCAGCCGCAGGCAGCGCCAAATATTGGTTCTCGAGGGGAGGGTTTAAAACGGAAATCATAGATACGGAAAAAATAGGACAGGTACACTTTCTTTGGAAAGATGATAAGAACCTGCTGTTTGCGCGTTTCCCTGCACTGAAAGAGCGGCTCATAAAAGAATGCTTTCACATAACGGAAAATATGATAAAGCGGGGTGGGGGTATTATAGATATTAAGTTAAAAGATCTGAGTGAGCGGGAACCGGGTTTAATGCAGTTGTATTGTACTTTCGAAACGGCCCAATCTATGGGCGCCAATTTCATCAACTCCTGCCTGGAACAATTCGCAGCGACTTTTAAACAGTGGCACTTGTTACAAAAAGAGTTTTCGGAGGATGGGCTGGAAATAATTATGTGCATTCTCTCTAACCTCACCCCCAATTGTCGCATAAAATGCTATGTGGAAAGCGATATGGACCGGCTAAACGATATTGTTCCGGGATGGAGTGGTAAAGAATTTGCACGAAGATTTTGTTTGGGAATACGGGTGGCAGAGCTTGATCCTTTCCGTGCGGCTACCCATAACAAAGGGATTTTCAACGGCGTGGATGCGGTAGTGCTGGCCACAGGAAATGATTTCCGCGCTGTGGAAGCCTGTGGACATGCCTATGCCTCTTTACCTGGGCGTTACACTCCGTTAACAAAAACAGAACTATCCGATAACCACTTCCGCTTTATTTTGGAAATACCTTTTGCACTTGGCATAGTGGGAGGACTGACCAGGTTACATCCTTTAGTAAAATTAAGTCTGGAGTTACTGGAGAGTCCTTCGGCAACAGAGCTTATGAGTATCGCGGCTGCAGTGGGTTTGGCCAATAATTTTTCTGCTGTGAAATCTTTAGTGACAACAGGCATTCAAAAAGGTCACATGAAGATGCATTTGCTGAATATTTTGAAGCAGTTAAAGGTCCCCGAGAACCGTAAAGAGGAAGTGATTGATTATTTTAAAGACAAGGTCGTCTCCGTTTCCGCCGTACGACAGTTAGCTGAAAAATGGCATTTGACCGGTGTTACTGAAAATTAAAATGAATTCATTAAGTTATTCGGCATCAGGAAAACTTCTTTTATTCGGGGAATATTTGGTATTGAAGGGGTCCCTGAGTTTTTCCATACCGCTTTCGGTAGGGCAGAATCTTCATATATTGCCTTATTCCGGCAAAGGGATTTTATGGCAGTGTTTTGAATTTGAGAAATGCTGGCTGGAAATTTATTTCTCTGAAAAATTAGAGATTATCTACACAACTGATATCAAAAAGGCTTTACCGGTTCAAAAGTTGTTACTGTTTATCAGGGAACGAAAGCATAATCCGGGTTCGTCCGGGCTGTGTTTTAAATTTGATTTGAACTTCAATCGCTATTATGGATTCGGCACCAGCGCTACCCTGATATCCCTGCTCAGCCAGTGGTCGGGATTGGATCCTTATTTACTTTTAGCTCAAAGCTTCGACGGATCCGGTTATGATATTGCCACCGCGACGGCAAAACAGCCCATACTGTATTCCATAGCACAGAAAGTTACCGGAAGTTGCTCTCTGCCTGAAAGTGTCACTCAGCATCTGTTATTCGTTTACAGAGGTAAAAAACAAATAAGCGCGTCAGAAGTGGCCAGTTTTAAAAACAAACAGATAAGGAGTGGCCAGATTGAACAAATGAATGCCATCATAGCATCGGCAAGCAGGTGTACACACATATCCGCATGGGAAAAGCTAATGCAGGAAAGCGAGCAATTAATTGCCCCAATCCTGGGAGTCCCTGCGGTAAAGGAGCAACAGTTCGCTGATTACCCTTATGCCATAAAATCATTGGGAGCGTGGGGGGGAGATTTTATAATGGTCGCTTTCAGGGATCTTTCGGAAGCTAAAAACTATTTTATGCAAAAACATACCCAATCATTATACACTTACCGCGAGTTAATTAAACAAAGGTGACTCAAATAATCAAAGCGCGATATCCCTCCAATATTGCCCTGGTAAAATATTGGGGGAAACGGGATAATCAGTTACCCTGTAATACCTCACTGAGTATGACGCTAAACGATTCTTTCTCGGAAGTGAGCCTCCAATACTCTGAGAAACACAGTTCTTTAACAGAGTTCGGGTATTATTTTGAAGGGATCCCGAAAGAAAACTTCCGGGCAAGGGTTTTAGAATATGTGATAAAACAAAAAGAATTTTCTTCTCTTTTAAAAAATTATGCCTTAAGAATAGATTCAAAAAACAATTTCCCTCATTCCGCAGGCATTGCTTCCTCAGCTTCAGCATTTGCTGCGATTGCCGCAGTATTACTGAAAGCAAGCGCTATCTCTTCTGATACTGATTTTACAAGAGATGCCAGCCGGCTGGCAAGACTCGGCAGCGGCAGTGCCTGCCGGTCTTTTTACGGACCTTATGCTTCCTGGGGCCATCTGAGAGAGATAAATAATTCCAGCGATGACTATGCGATTCCTGTGAAAGAAATTCACGAGAATTTTCGATCCATGAGAGATGCCGTCTTAATTGTGGAAGACAGTCCTAAAAAAATTCCCAGCAGCGTCGGGCATGCCATGATGAAACATCATCCTTTTGCCGCTGCAAGATTTCAGCAGGCTGATAAGCATTGTATAGAAATGTTATCGGCATTAAAAAACGGAGATATGGAAGCTTTTATTTCCATCACCGAGGGTGAAGCATTGTCCTTACATGCCATGATGATGACATCAGGAGATTATTATTTACTTTTTAAACCGGAAACTGTTTATATCATGGAACAAATTTTTCAATTCAGGAAAGATACAGGGCTGCCGGTTTGTTTCACCCTCGATGCCGGCCCCAATGTACACCTGCTTTATCCTGAATCAATAGAAGAAAAGATTATTCAGTTTCTAAAAAATAATTTCTGCGATCAGTTAAAATCCGTTATTTATGACCATGCAGGACAGGGAGGATCTATTATTTAAAAAAGAATATGGAACAACTTAGCGCAAAAATCCTGCTCTTCGGGGAATATGCTGTTTTACATCAGGGTATGGCACTGGTCATACCGTGCGATAAATACCAGGGACGGCTTGACTTTTATGAAAAGACAACCCACAAAAAATCGGCCATACAGTCCAACGAATTTTTAAAAAGATTCTGTGAATTTATAGTCGGCTATGTAGATGAGAAATTTGTATTGGAAGTACAATTATTTGAAAGGGAGCTGGAAAGAGGATTGTTCTTTAACAGCACGATTCCCCAGGGTTATGGTTTAGGGAGTTCAGGCGCCCTGGTAGCAGCTATTTTTCTGCGCTATCTGAAAAGAACTAAGGATTTAAAGGACGAATTAAAAGTTCAGACCTTTCAGAAACTAAATAAATTGAAGAATGAATTGGGCAAATTAGAATCTTATTTTCATGGGGTCAGCTCTGGGCTTGATCCGTTGAGCATTATATTAAGCCAACCAATCCTTTATAATCACACGAAAGACATCGTTATCACACAATTACCAAAAACATCCGGAGAGAAGAATCATGTTATTTTCCTGCTGAATACAAAATTCCCGCATTCTACTTCTGAAATGATACGCAGATTCAACAGCCTGTACAGTAAAGGGGATTTTAAAAATAAATTTGAAGAACATATTGTCCATAATAACAATAGAGCAATCCGGAGCCTTTTAAAAAACAATCCGGAAGATTTTTACCGGTCTCTTTATTATTTAAGTGCTTTCCAACTTACTGAGATGAAAGGCTTTTTTCCTGAGCCGCTTCAAAAAGAAGTATCTGCAGGGCTGGACAACGGCGATTATTTCCTGAAGCTTTGCGGCGCAGGAGGGGGAGGATTCCTGCTTGGTTTTACCCAAAACTGGGCTTATACCCGGGAAAAGCTGAAAGCCTATAAGTTGGAAGTGATTTATAGCTACTGATATGCAGTTATCAAAAAGAAAAATGTATAGCAAGAAACTTTCTGAAAATGATGAAATGGCGGAGCAGTTGAAGACACGTTTATATTATTATTCTAAACAAACCTATAGGGAAAACGACGCTGCTGTTAATAGCAATATAGAACTGACTAAAACGTTGCTGAAGGAAACGACAAGTCCTTTGACGGGCAATAATGCGGTAAAGCTATTGATGAATGGAGAAGAAAAGTTTCTGGAAGTATTGCAGGCCATGCAAGCGGCAAAAGAAGTAACCAGTTTGGAATGGGTGGCTTTTATAAAATTGACCACTCCTTTCCACTCCTTTCTTGTCAATACATTCACAAAACCTGCAGGCGCTTTTGCCATTTTGGGTTCATCATTATCCTGAAAATAAATTCCGTTCGCCCGGGTGCCGCTCACACGAACATAGGCAGAGCCAAGGCCTTTAGCCAGGTTCAATAACTTTTTATCAGCCAGATTGATGAGCGCCAACTGCCGGTACATCTGATCGTTGTTCTGAGAAACATCATAAACGGTCCAAGGATAGGAGCAATGATCAACGACAATATTTTTGTATTTATCCTTATACCCTGTTATGGTCTTGTTCCAAATATTTAAGGCCTTATTGAACGGGGCCAGATAATCATGCGTAACGATTGATTTTTGGCAAAGTAAGCAATGGCCCAGTTCCGTGCTTTTTGAAATGCAATAAGGATTGTCTGTATAATCATCGTTTGTTATTGGCCAGAAATCAACAACGGGCACACCCGGATTAATCCTGACAATACCGTAAAGATTGCCGGGACAGATGGACGCCCGGTGCAGCTTATTCTCATTGTCTTTGTAAACCAAAAGGCAAATAACCGCTTTTTGTATTATACTGTACAGCTTTAATTAAACCAATGTAGTTTCCACAGTAATAGCATGTGTCAATATTTTATGAATAGGACATGCATTGGCTACGTTCAAAAGTGTATGGCGTTGAGTTTCATCAAGGTTACCCTCCAATTGTAGTTTCCTGTTAAAAATAGTTTTGCCTTCCTCTTCCACGAGCTCAATCTCGACATGCACATTTTTTGCATCCCATTCTTTACGATTGCAAAAGATACGTACTGTGGCGCTGGTGCATGCAGCCAAAGCAGATGCCAGCAATTCTTTTGGCGAGAAGCCTTTGTCCTGGCCGCCTTTTTCTTCCGGTTCGTCTGCAATGATCCTATTTCCTGAAGGCGAGTGTATTTCTACCAAATAATTCTCTTTGCCGTTATTGGCTGTAACTTTTGTCATAATTATTGTTTAATTGTTGACGGTTGCAAATCCTATTTGTTTTGGAATAATTGAGGTTTTACTTACTCAAATTTACTGAGCCAGATATCCGCCATCCACATTGTAATAGGCCCCAGTTACAAAAGACGCTTTGTCAGAATTTAACCAGAGCGCAAGTTCCGCAACTTCTTCCGATGTGCCCAATCTTCCTATAGGATGGAGCCCTACCAATGCTTTCATGGCTGCGTCATCGAGACTGTTGGTAAGCAACGGCGTCAGAATATAACCCGGCCCGATAGAATTGACGCGGATTTTTTTATCGGCGTATTCCACAGCCGCGGCTTCTGTAAGCCCAATTACGCCATGCTTCGCCGCCACATAGGCGGGAGAACCTTTTGTACCCACTTTTCCGAGAATGGAAGCTACGTTTACGATGCTGCCGCCACCGGATTTCAGCATAGCAGGAATCTGATATCGTATTCCATAAAACACTCCTGATAAATTGATAGCTATCACTTTATCCCAGCCGTCAATCGGATATTCGCCTGCAGATGCCAGTGGTCCGCCAATGCCTGCATTATTTACCGCAATATGCAATCCGCCAAATTGTTTTACAGCTTGTTCCACTAAATTTTTACTATCCTCTGCGTTGGAAGTATCTGCTTTTACAAATAGGGCATCCCCGCTTTTTGCTTTGATTTCAGAAACCGTTTCATTACCTCCTTTTTCACTAATATCCGATACCACAACTTTTGCCCCTTCGCTGGCGTAAAGCAATGAAATGGCCTTCCCAATACCGGAGCCTGCCCCGGTAATGATGGCTACTTTGTTTTCTAACAATTTCATGATTTATATTTTTAAGAGTAAAAAATGATATCACTTTTTATTTTCATGGTTCGTGTCCTTTAGATTCGTATCACCATCTTACTATGAAGAAAACGGCGGTATTCTCCATACTTTGGTTTATAAACTTCTATTGCTCAAAAAATTCTCCATCCGCCTTCATCCTTACATCGGTACTGATATCAAATGGATCCGGCGCCCCAACGTTAAAATCATTGCGGTTGATAATCCCGGTTACCTGGAAGCCGGCTTTATTTTTTTTGAAAGTGGAATCGTACAAGGTGCCGCGATACCACATATTCATGGTTACTTGTTTAGTAATCCCATGCATGGTGAGATCGCCGGTAATTTTAAACCGGTCTTTGATACCCGTTGTTTTAGTGATGGAAGTTGACTTAAAAGTCATCGTTGGATATTTGGCCACGTCAAAGAAATTTTTACTTCTCAAATCATCATCCCGCATTTTTACTTCAGTATTTTTTGATGCCACATCTACTGAAAGTGTAAACATGGCGTCGCTGAAATCAGGCTTAGTCGTTGTTATAGTTGCATCGAATTTTTGGAATAGCCCCAAGATATCCGAAAAGCCTCTGTGTACCACTGTGAAAGTTAATTTGGAATGCATGGGATCATTTTCCCAGGTAGTTGTTTGGCCAAATGAAAAATTTACTGAAAAGAGAATTATTAAAATAAAAAATAATTTTTTCATGGCGTTGATATATATAATGAGTGAAGTAATTTAATTTGAAAATCTTCATTTTGAGTTGTTTTGGGCTACACCATTGGTAATGGTATCTATCAGCCCAAAACAACTTATTCTTATTGGATTTTATTTACCAATGCCCATCTGACTCATATAGGTTTGGTTATCCCAGTATAATGATTCTTCAAACATTACCCCATCTTTCCAATGGCCTATAGTACACATCGGTAACTTAAAAGATTTGCCGGTAGGCTGAATAAATTTTCCATCACCGACAGGCATGGGCTTGGTAAAGGTACCTTCCATAAAACTTGTAACGCAAGTCCATTCGCCGGTACTGTTTCCAAAGCGGATCGGATGTACTTTTATTCGGGTGTCGGGTGCATATACAAACATTCCCTTCATGTCTTC
Source organism: Chitinophagaceae bacterium (assembly GCA_004322015.1). GTDB lineage: Bacteria > Bacteroidota > Bacteroidia > Chitinophagales > Chitinophagaceae > FW021-bin31. The sequence continues at coordinate 31,624 of SCQT01000252.1, read as the reverse complement.
AATATGCCTTTCAAGGCCATGGGTTTGATGTCCATCAGGCCAGGTTACCACCACATCATCTGAATGGTTTTCGTGGAAGCGAACCCAGTCCTGTTGGGTGAATATTACAAAATCCAGGGTGTCAAATTTTGCCAGATCTTTTTCCAATTCCTTATTCCCTGCCGCTATAGTCTCTAACTGTTTTTGCAGAGAATCAATCTGAGACTGCATTTCGCTGGTATTACCAGCTACATTTGATTTTACATTTTACATTTTACATTTTTTTTAATTGTTATTATAAATAATTGAGTAAGGAAAATAGTAGCAGTATTTTTAACAAAAGAATGAAACAAAACTAAAGACCTTCCGCCCTAACGGATGATGAACGCCAACCCAATTCAGGCGCCACAAACTCCAGAATGGATGACAGAACATGCACATTATAGTCAACACCCAGCGTACTGGGTATCGTTAAAAGAAGGGTATCCGCTTCCCGGATAGCCTCATCTTTTGCCAGCTCCTTTATCAGTTTATCCGGTTCCGCAACATAACTCCTTCCGAAAATGGCTCGCTTATTTTTTTCTATAAAACCAATATGGTCACTTCGCTCTGACTCCTGTCCAAAATAATAACGATCCATATCATTTACCAAAGCGAAAACAGAACGGCTCACCGAAATCCTATGCTCGCGTTGGTGGCCTGCTTTTTTCCAGGCTTCTTTGTATAACCTGATTTGCTCCGCTTGCTGCACATGGAATGGTTTTCCGCTTTCATCTTCTTTTAAGGTAGAGCTTTGAAGATTCATACCTTTTTCTGCAGCCCAAACGGCTGTGGCATTAGAACCGGCTCCCCACCAGATACGTTCGCGCAAGCCTTCAGAATACGGTTCCAGTCGTAATAACCCCGGTGGATTCGGAAACATCGGATTGGGATTGGGTTGTGCAAATCCAACACCTTTTAGCTTATCCAAAAACACCAGGGCTTTGCGGCGCCCCATTGCTGCATCATCCTCTCCCTCCGCCGGTTCATACCCGAAATAACGCCAGCCATTAACCACCTGTTCAGGTGACCCTCTGCTGATGCCTAATTGCAGACGCCCTTTTGAAATCAAGTCAGCCGCCCCTGCATCCTCCACCATATACAGCGGATTTTCATACCGCATATCAATCACGCCGGTCCCGATTTCTATTTTATTGGTCTTAGCACCTATTGCTGAAAGCAACGGGAATGGCGAACCCAGTTGGGCTGCGAAATGGTGTACGCGAAAATAAGCTCCATCTATACCAATTTCTTCTGCAGCAACAGCCAAATCTACAGACTGTAACAAAGCATCACTTGCCGATCTCACTTTGTATGAAGGATGATTGGCCCAATGGCCAAAAGATAAAAAGCCTATTTTTTTCATAGGTTCAGAGTTTTCACATTTTTCATTCGGCATTTTTATTCTGATTCTTCCATTGTTTCAACCTGAATGAGAGGATTAACTGGGATATGCCGATAAATATAAAGGCCACCCCGAGGTAGATCACGATGGCTAATCCTGTTAAAGCCGGGTTCCAAAGCAGCAGGAAGGAAAAGATTAATCCTAAAATACCGATCACCAATACCCAGCCCCAGTTCCTGATATCCTGTTTGTTTAAATGTATGGCGGAGCCAATCGTCATAACAGATCGAAAGAATAAAGCAAAACCTATATAAAATATGAGAAAAATCATAGAAAGGTGCGGGTGTGATACCAGTATAACACCTAAGATCAGGTCAAGAATACCGCCCGCCAGGTTCCAGCCCCAATGGTCTATGGCTTTCCCGTTTGAGATAGCGTAAATGATTTCTAATATCCCTACAACCAGGAAGGTCAGGGCAAAAAAGATCGATAAGGCAATGAAGGAACTTACGGGTGTAACGAGTACCCACATTCCCATTAAAATAAAAAGGATCCCGAATACTAAAAATAAATACCAGGATTTTGCAGTGTTTGTTCCCATGATGTTTTCATTTTAAGTAAGATAAAAACATTAGAATCTACTTCATCATCCAATCCCTAAAATGTTTATTATAAAGAATAGGCTCCTTTTGATAACAGCCTTCTCATTCTTTACTACAGCTCCTATTCAAAATAGTCTTTATAGATGCCCAGACGATGAATCATTTCTGAAGTAATATTGCTCAATCCTGCTGTATCAGTTGCGTTTTTTAAAGAACTGACTTGATTCAACAAAGGTAAAAACCAGAGATGAAGCGCTTTATCTTCCTCGCCCTCCATGGTACATTCCTTTATCATTGTGTTTATCCCTGAATTTATATCCTGTCCGAAAACATGATAGTCTTCCAGTGTTCTATTGGGTTTTTTTGAAAATCGTTCTCCAATGGAAATGAGTATTGCAGCGTTCTTCTTCGTAGATCCATCCGCCTTCCATTTGGCACCGTCGTTTAAAGTAAGCTTATATGAGACCAAACTGTCATGTTCATGGGTTTCGTTTTGTCCCTGATCTTTTCCTGACTGATTGCAGGCTTGTGGCAGAATAAAAAGAAGTGCGACAGCAGCCGGTAATACTGATTTGAGAATAACGTTTTTCATGGCTGTTTAAATTTTAATGGACAATATACCACCGGTTAAGATGTTTAACTTTCCCTTTCCCGGTAAGAATAATCTACATTTCGAAATATCTAAGATATGTTTATTTTTTCATAAGACAAAATTTTTCTTCTGCAGGCATAGGTAATAAACCCAAAGGCGGCAGCGCATATTCTTCGTTTATAAAATGCGGATGCAGTACTTTAACTACCACTTTTGAGGCTTCACCGATTTTACCGGAATATTCTGTCATAGTCTTAAGCATTTTATGAAGTTCTTCATGCGCTTCGTGGAGCGCAGCAGGTGTTTTGAATTCCGTGATTTTATTTTTTATTAAACGTTAACACTAAAGAGATAGGTCTGATTCTCCTTCAAGCCGAAAATATTGGTCAATCTGAGAATCCGAAGGATATATTTTTAACTGTCCACCACAGCAATGCATACAATCCTTAATGATGTTAAAATCTTCTGTATATCCTTCAGCTTTTAGTTCGTTCATGGTTCCCAACAAAGTAGGTTCATAATTTTTCATAACTATCTCCCATTCTCTTTTATCAGACATTGCCGTAATTATTTGATTCGCCACCATCAATGGCAATAGTTTGTCCGTTTTCATAAAAAAAACAGCTATACTAAATATATAATGGCAATTTTTAGGATGAAAAAGAGAAAATATATTAGTCGAAAATAGTCGGCAGATCATTTTCAACTACTTCTAAGCTCAATGGAAGAAAACGGGTGAATAATGAATAAAAAGTAAAATGCTTACCTTATGTTTGCCCCGATCATGAATTTACATCATAAGTAATTAACCCCTGATAACATAAATGTTAATATTGTAGCCCCGCCAGGGATCGAACCTGGATCCTAAGTTCCGGAAACTTATATACTATCCATTGTACTACGGGGCCGGAAATAGCTGATAATTGCTTTAATAAGGCAGCAAAGTTAAGGATTTAAGGAATGATTTTTGCTTCCTATCCCGAAACAAAAAATGTTTCTGATTCTTTTACAGTACGTTAGGCCTCTGACAGCTATAGACCATTATATGGATGCACATCAGGCCTTTTTAGATAAATACTATCAACGGGGCAACTTTATCCTTTCAGGGAAAAAACAACCGCGGTCAGGTTCATTAATATTATGCCATGCCAAAAACCTGCGTGAAGTAGAGGCTATTATCAGTGAGGATCCTTTCGATCAAAACAGCCTGGCTATGTATGATATCATTGAATTCCAGCCCACGCAATGTATTTCGGGCCTGGAAGAATTTCTATCTTGATACGTTGCTGTCCCCTTTCTCCTGCATGATCCATTTATTTCTTGACGGGAGATGGACGTCCATGTATTTATCCAAATTAATGGTCGCTTTCAGGATCACCTGAACAGCCGGATAAAAGAAGCGGGGATTAACCTGTTCCGATCCTGCCGGATCATTATTTTCATCCGTACCAAAACATATAAATGGAATATGTGCCGCATTAAACGAACCCTGATCACCCTGGTTGATCCAGTTATCCCTTGCTTCAGGATCATCATGGCCGAAGGCAACGGAGATATTTTGGTTGCTGTCAGCCTGGGCAATTAAGGATTTAAGCCCCGGATACTGGTGTGTGCCACAGGCAAACAGGGTATTATTCCCGCTGCTCCCGATCTGATCTATATTGATATTCAGTCGGGCTTCCTTCAACAGATCCTTAGATGTCTGAACGAAAGCTTTCGAACCCATCAATCCTTCCTGTTCCCCGTCAAAAGCAACAAAAAGAAGATTATGTCGGGGCTGATGCCTTTTAAACCAGGATATCATTGCCAGCATGGCGGCGACACCGGAAACATTATCGCCATGCCTGACAGAAACCGTATCGGTACCGGCATAGGCAGGGGCCCCCTTCAAATTATCATAATGCGCAGAAATAATGATCCAGCTATTTGTTTTCCCTTTAATATAGCCCAGGAGGTTCGTACCCATGATCTTTTTGTATTTATAATAAAAAAAGAACGGCTGGGAATAAGTATTATAAAATTGCTGTAACCCCATTGCTCCAAAGCGGCCGGTAATATAAAATTGTGCCTTCCGGCTACTACGCGTACCCACAAACCTGTTCCCCAATTCACCGGATTCTCCTGAAGTAAGTGAATTGACATCTTTCATCAATTGCACGGAATCTGCCATCTGTGCATAAGAGGCAAGGCCTGTCAATATAGCAATTAGGAATAAAGTAAGGCTTTTCATACTTCTCTGCCCGTTAATTAGTGGAAAGTTAATACATATTCTGTGCCGCCGGATAAAAGAGAGCCCGCTTTATGGATAAATTAACAAAAGAAGATTACGAGATCCTGATCTTGCCAACAGAGGAAGATTAATGCGCAAACAGGAAATACACGATCATGCTGCAGAAATAAGCTAATCCCGTCATGTAGAGAAACTGAATGATGGGGTATTTCAGGGTTTTGGTTTCTTTATAAACTATGGCCAGCGTGGTCATACATTGCATGGCAAATGCATAGAAGATCAACAGTGACAGCCCTGTGGCAAGGGTAAATACCCTGGAACCATCCGGCCGGAGGGCGTCCCGCATCTTTTGCGTTAAAGTGGTGGTATTGTGTTCCGGGTTTTCACCCACACTATATAAAGTGGCCATTGTACCTACGAAAACTTCACGTGCGGCAAAAGAAGTAACCAAGGCAATACCGATTTTCCAGTCGAAACCCAAAGGGCGAATAACCGGCTCAATAGCCTTACCCATGTAGCCGGCAAAAGAATGTTCTAATCGTTCGGATTGAAAATTGATCTCCAACTGTTTCTGGTCATTCGGATGTTGTTGTATCAATGCCGCATATTCCGAAGAAATCTGCTTCATTTGCTTTGGCGGTCCATAAGATGCCAGGAACCATAAAATGAGCGAGATGATCAGAATGACTTTACCTGCATCAAAAGCAAATATTTTTCCTTTCTGCACCATCGTAGTTCCGATGTTCTTCCAGCGCGGCGCCCTGTAAACAGGCAACTCCATAATGAAATAATTCTTATCCTTGATTTTAATGATAAACTGCATGACAAAAGCCACGATCAAAGCCATGAAAAATCCCAGGAAATACATCAGCATCATCACCGCTCCCTGCAAGCTCAGAAACCCGAACAGGTATTTATTGGGGATAACCAATGCAATGATGATCACATATACCGGCAAACGTGCGGAGCATGTCATCAGGGGTGTGATCAGGATGGTGATAAGCCTTTGCTTTTTGTTCTCAATACCCCGTGTAGCCATGATGGCAGGAACAGCGCAAGCCAATCCGCTGATCATGGGCATCACGCTTCTTCCGTTTAATCCCACCTGCCGCATCACCCTGTCTGTCAGAAAGCTGATCCGCGCCATATATCCAGTATCTTCCAAAATAGTGATGAACCCGAACAGGATCATAATTTGAGGAATAAAAACAGCAATGCCGCTGATACCTGCGATAATCCCATTAATTAAGAGATTAGTTACCCATCCTGCCGGAAGGATGGTCCCCAGCCAGCCGCTCAACAAGCCGAATCCTTCCTGGATGGCATTCATCGGATATTGCGCAAAAGAAAAAATACTTTGAAATACGAAAAACAGGATAGCCAGCATAATGACATAGCCCCAAACCTTATGCAACAGAATGTTGTCTATTTTCTCAGTCAGCATGCTTTTATACAGCGGGTCCTGCTCCACTACCGTATTCTTCATGATCTGCTTGATCTTTTCATATCGCTGCAGAATTTCCTGTCCCTGTGTTTTGGTTTTATTAAAATTTTCTTCGGTAATAATATTTTTAACTGCCAGGCGTTGGGCTCCGTTCAGGAACTTCAGTTCATCCACATGAGAAGCCACATGCAGGGCGGCATAATCACTATTTACCGGCACAAAGGAGCGGACGCCGGCAGCCAGTCCGTTCACCATTGCATGCATATCCACAAAGTCCCATGCCGGCGCTTTGTATTGCTTTTCCGCAGTAAGTACAAGCGCTCTTTTTAAATGAGAGATCCCTTTGTTTTTCCTCGGATTAATAGAAACGACCGGAACGCCGAATTCCCTTTCCAAACCCGGCAGATCTATTTCTGTTCCCTTCTTTTTGGCAAGGTCCATCATCGTAAGCGCTATCACCGTGGGTATTTTCAGGTCAATGATCTGAGAGCAAAAAAGCAGATTACGTTTCAGATTGGATGCATCGGCGACGACCACGATCATATCCGGCTTATCCGGATTATCCGGATTGAGGAGCAGATCATACGTTACCATTTCATCGGCGCCCTTAGGATAAAGACTGTATGTTCCCGGAAGGTCAATCACGTTGGCAGTGAACTCCTCATTCAGTTTACACAAGCCGGTCTTCTTATCCACCGTAACGCCGGGGAAATTACCCACTTTCTGATTGAGGCCGGTAAGCGCGTTAAAAAGCGAACTCTTTCCGCTGTTGGGATTACCTGCCAGCGCAATATTCAGCCGTTGCATTTGTATGAAAAGTCCTGAATGAAATAATAAAACGGACAAAATTAAGCTTTTTACGCCCGGACGAGGTTCTCAAGTGGTAAAAAGGATAATCGGATAGGGAAAAATGACAAGAATTTACATTTTATCTCTCAAAAGCACTTCCGGGTAAGGTACATCCAGTGTATAAATTTCCTTTTTAGGGTATTTGCCTGCTATTTTATCCATTTCCCTGACATCTATCAAATGGGCAGCTTCAACGAGTTTGTGAAGGTTTTTCCTGATGTATGACAGATCTATACCCTCCATGGGGTCTGCCGGAGTTCTGCGACTGGAGAAGCTGTCTGCCAGCAAATCGTGTAATGTCTGATGCCATTTTTCAAGAGACTGAAATTTAAAAAATTTCCGAAGAACGAGATAAGGATTGATAAACTCTTCTTTGCTGAGGCTTCGTGGAAAAAAATCCCACATAGTTCCATACTGCTGCCAGCCAAAATAAAGCGCGGGATGCAACAGGTTTCTTTCGTCATCCAATCCTTTTTCTCGTAAAATATCCAAAGCCGTTTTATGTCTCTTTTCCTCTTTGCTGATGATATAAGTTGCGTTGATCATCTCATTCAGATCTTCATAATAAAAGAAAAGAAAGGAAGGATCATTTTCTTTCCAGTAATCATTCGCATTTACGCTGTCCATCCAGGTATCTATATACCACAAGTGTTCCCCAAGGTCATAAGCACAAAAGAATTTTGAGATCACCAAACGCGGATTCTCTCTTACCTTTTGCGGAAAACCTGATAGTATTTTTGACAGTTTGTTATTTTTATCATTCATGGTTTTATTTTATTGCTTCCTGCGATAAGGAATTTAAAAGAGAACGGGAGAAATATCGTTTGCACGGATATACTCCTGATAATCAGTCTTTTTTGGCTGGGTAATTGACTACATAATTTCTCCGGATGATGATCCGGATGCTTTTTGCATCTCCCATACGCGCTTTGGTAAGAATATCGTAATTGCTTTTTCCCTTCCCGGGAATAGCCTCGTTGTTATCATTATCATCTTCTTCATCATCGGACTCGTCCTCATCCTCCTCTTCTTCATTTTCTTAATCTTCTTCATCTTCATATTCATCTTCCTCATCTTCATATTCATCTTCCTCATCTCCATCCTCATCATCTTCTGAAATTATCTCCTCCGATGCCTTGGATTTATTTTCCTTTTTCAATGGAACGCTTAAGACCCTGGAAATTTCCAGCTTTTCACAGGGGACATTTAAAGTAAATGGATATTTCTTCTTAAAATCACCAATATACCCAACCTCCCGGACATCTATCAGGTGCACTGCTTCCACCAGCTTCAGAAGATTTTTTTCGATCAGCAGCATATCCCTGTCCTGACCGGAAAACTCATCGGGATTACAGTTGGATAGCCCGTCTGAAAGCAACTCACTCAGTTCTTTGTGCCACTCCTTTAAACTGTAAAATGAAAAAAACTGTGGAAAGACAAGGTAGGGATCAATATACTCTTCCATCGTCAAATACCTGGGAAAATGATCCCACATGGTTTCATTGCGTCCCCATCCAAAATAAAGCGCCGGGTGCAGCAGGTTGGTTTCCACATGAAGCCTTTTTGCTTTCAACAGGTCTATGGCTGTTTTTCCTGCCTTGTTTTTTTTATAGATCTGATGAGCCGCTTTGATCAGCGTTATCAGCTTTTTATAATAAAAAAGCAATTCAGACGGGCTGGAATCCCGCCAGTAATCATCTTTGTTGACCGCTTCCATCCAGGTAATGATATGCCTGCGATGGCGGCAAACACCGCAAAGGTCAAAGAACCCGGCGATCACCTGGTAAGGATCAGTGTAATTTTCTTCTTCGCTTTGAAGAAGGTCGTCGAAATGTGAAGGTTTGTGTGGCATGGCAACAAGTGTTTTAAAGTGAATAAATAGTGTTTTAAATACATAGCGTTAAATCAACATTAAAATGGCGCATGAAAATTATCCCACAAAGTCACCGGGAGTACACAGGGAAAAGCCTTAGCGGACTTTGTGCCTTAGTGGAAAATATGACGCATTATTTTTGGCATAACACTAGTTGATTGAGCGCTTCTTCAGCTTCTTTCAGTTTAACAGAAAATATATCCGGCGCGCCAAAATGCAGATTGGTGACCCGCTCCAGCAAAACGGTCAGATCCTGTTCACTTATCTCATAATTATCTTTATAACGGGTACAGACATACGCTTTCTGCAAAAGATGCAAAAGGCGTTTATCTTCCTCATGATGGCAGGGAAATATGGTAGCGATGCGGGGAGCACAATGCCGGCATTCCCTGCTTAATGAACGCAGATCATGAGAAAACAACTCGTGATCCATAAGACTTTTTAGCAACGCGCGAAAAGTAAGCTCTGCCGCCTGATGCAGCATAAACACTGCCAGTTCTTTTTCTTGCCTTTCAGCGTAATGCCGGGCGCCTTCCAGAAAAGATCCTGCTCTTCGCCATCCGTCGTTAAAATCCCCGGCAGCTTTTATTACAATATCCTGTACCGGGATATCCCCCTGCTTGGGTAAAGGATGGCAGCCGTTGTCGTAAAGCAGGTTTTCAGGACGGCAAATGCGGGATAAATAAATATGGCCTGCCGTTATCTTTTTAAAGAAATCATACATTTTGAGGATGGTACTTCTCACCGGCCATATCCTTATGCTGATATGTTCCATAATAGCTTTGTATTCACTATATGGACGATTTGCATCATTAGTAATAATGATCAGCAGGTCATACAGCATCCTTCCGTCTGGTTCATTCTCATAAATACCTGCTAAAAAGATTTTTTCCGGTACTATTAATTTAATGATCGTTTCACCGGCCTCCTTTAAATCTCCCGAAAAGGTGCTTATAAGGGCATTGCTTTCAATGAATATTTCCATAGCTGCTGAAACTTATTAAGGTGAAAGAAAATCTTTTCTCAATTTTTATAATAGTCTAAATTATATTAGTACATAGTATATTATTAAATAGTCCGTAATCCGGCAGACGGTTTCGTCCGCAGAAGAGAATAATCTCATCCTGCTTTTATTATGAGCAGGATGATCCGTTATACCTTCGGACGCTCCTTCTCCGCGTTTCTATATCAATATGATTCGGTGATTGGAAAAGAAATCCGGACTGTTTTACGCATTCTGTGGGTATCGTAAATTTGCCTTGAATATGTCTCTGATTGTCCTTATGTGGTCGTTAAAAGGCAAATGAATTGTAAAAACATGGCAGTTTTCACATTAAAATCGTTTATTTGCGTAAAGCTATTTCTTAACAACACGCAATATTATATATATTTCTATTAATAAACAAATTTTTTTAGCAATATCTCTAATCCTTTTATTTTGCGTATTATTGATCGTTTATATATTTATATGGATTTCAAAGGCATGACGGCTTATGCTTTTGAACGTACTTGCGGCATAGCCAACGGTTATCTGAAAAAACAATACAATGGAAAAGGATCAATCGGGTCCGACATATTGGAAAAGATACATCACCATTGTCCCGATATGAACATCGCATGGCTGCTGACGGGTGAAGGAGAAATGATTATCCGGGATTTGGATAACGAATTAAAGGAAGACGAGAAAAAATATATGACTATCAAGGATGAAATGATCACCATCCTTCAGAACCAGATAGCTCTTCTTGAAAAACACATTGCGGATAAGGATAAGATCATATCCATTCTGGAGGCCCAGTTAAAAACAACTGAAAGGGTGATCAAAAACGGTTAGCGGGGGAGATCAGCCACGCCGGCGGCAAATCGTGCCGACCTTATATCGGCGACACCTACAGCAATTGTCATCCCGGCTCATCAAAAATCTGATAAAAATTATAAAAAGACCTGGAAGTCTTTTATATTTGCGTATCCAATCGTGGAGAAGTTTAATTTAAAAGATAACGTATGGAACTGTCAGATATCAAGGTGGGAGAGTTGGCAAGAGAAAACTTTGCCGTCATTCAATTTTTCATTAAACAGAATATTGATTTTTTCTGTAAAGGAACTAAAAGCTTAAGAGAAGTCCTGGAAGAATCCGGTGCGGAAAAAAAAGAATTCCTGAAAGAATTAGAGGAGATCCGTTCTCATGAAGTACAGCGATACGGAGTGGATATAGATAGCTGGCCTTTGGATTTATTGGCTGACTATATTCAAAAAACACATCATCGTTATACAGAGGAGGTTTTATTAAAGATCAAAGATCTCGTAAAGGAGATCTTGGTCAATGATACCGAAGAAGCCGGTATCATAAGAGAATTCAATACGACATTTGAACTTTTATCCGGTGAACTGGTCAAGCACATGAAAAAGGAGGAATTGATGTTGTTCCCTGCAATTAAAAAATTAGGAGTCAAATCTGCCGCAGGCCCGGCGCCTGTGTTTGGCAGTGTAGATAAACTGGTGGGGAACATGGTTGGCGAGCATGATATGCAATATGAGGCTTTAAGAAAAATAAGAGAAATATTAAATGGGTATGTACCCCGGGAAGGAAAGTCTATATATAATAGACTTGTCCGGCAAATGCAGGGGTTAGATAAAGATCTCGCACTTCATTTACACCTCGAAAACAATATTCTTTTTCCGAAGGCAGTTGAATCAGTCAAAACTCAGGTGAAGGTTTAGTATAGTCTCTTTATATAAAATCCAGATACCGGTGACTTTCTCCCAACACAGTTTTATCATCGGTATCAAGCCATTTATGAAGTAAAGTGGCATATACATCCCGGAAATCAATCTGATAGATCAAATCTCCCAATTCGGGATTGCCTAATGTAAGATGGCTGAGATCGGGTGCGGCATTCAGCACACCTTGTTTTTTCATCCCTCCTCCAATCAGGAACATACAATTCGCCGTGCCATGGTCCGTACCCTGACTGGCATTTTGCGCCACCCTTCTCCCGAATTCTGAAAAGGTCATCACCACTACATCCTGTAAACAGTTATTATTTTTCAGATCATCTGCAAATGTTTTCAATCCGTCGCCCAACTGTTTGAATAATTGCTCCTGGCGGGGAACCTGATTGACGTGCGTGTCAAAGCTGCCTATGGAGATATAATACACCTTTGTATCGCATCCCGAAACAATAAGTTCTGCAATAGTTTTTAATCCTTTTCCAAATGCCGAATTGGGGTAATGTGCGTTGGATTTATAAATTTTTGATTCTTTGTAAATATAATCGGCAGACGACATTGTTTCCGCCAAAGTCTTATACAAATAATCCACATTATGCATATCGTCTTGCACAGGATGGTGATCTACTAAGTCTTTAAAATAGACATCATGGGCGCTGGCATAAAGTCTCCCCGGATCAGGTACTGCCAGTCCCCGCTTTTTGGCTCCCCGCAAAGTTAATGTCAGCGTATCATCCACTTCAATAGCCTGGGTAGTGTGTCCGCAGCCATCACATTCCGCATCCAAATAACGCCCTATCCAGCCGGTAGTTAATAGCCGATCGGAACCGCTGGCTGTCTGCCAGATGTCCATAGAACGGAAATGAGAACGGTTGGGATTCGGATAACCAACGCAGTTCAATACACCTAAGGAACCATCGTCATAAAGCTCCTTTAATCCTTTTAATGCAGGATGAATACCAAGTTCATCATTTAACGGCAGTGCCGAGGAGCGTTTTATTCCCAGTTCGGGACGGACTTTATAATAAATATCATTTCTATACGGGATCACCGTATTCAGTCCGTCGTTTCCCCCGGAAAGCTGCACTACCACTAATATTTTATTTTCTCCGGGCAGTCTTTTTCTTTCAAAAGCCTTTAGGAATTTCGGCAGCATCATAGATGCGGAAGCCAGGGATCCGGCTTGCAGGAATTTTCTGCGATTGATGATCAGCATAACGAAAAACTTAATTTTTAAATTCAAAACCGGTAAATCGTTTTCGTTTGAAAATTGAGGGTTTTAAATTTCGGAATTTATTTGTTATTTGTATTTTGGTAATCGTAATTTTTCTAACAGAGTTGATATTCCGGTGAACTCATGATATCAATGCTCAATGATTTAATGTAATTTTCCCTCGAACTGGTATCTGCAAATTTATTCAGTAATGCGCTGTTTGCCTTCTGACCATTCGTTAAAAGTGCATCGGCTATGGCATCGGGTAACTGATCTTCGGATACCTCTTTAAATGAATTAAGATACGAATCCCAGTCAACCGTGGCGTTGATTCTTTTGGCAAAATCCCTGACGAATTCATCGCTCGGGTTTCTCTTCGTATAAGTATTAGTCAGTTCATCCGGCATATCTTTCGGCCTCGTCGTGATCTCGCCTGAATAATAAATGATTTGCGGCAACCGCATCCGGAACAACAAAGTGGAGCTGTCAATCCAATCTCTTCCACCCGGCCATCCGCCCACATTAGGCGGATAAAATAATACCTGGTCCATTATACGTTGTAATAATATCTGTACCTGGTCTTTTCCGAAATCTACCGGTATGGTCCTTCGCAAGCCTGCCAGCAATTCGACAGGAGATTTAATGAGATTCCCTCTGTTTTCCGGTTTATAAAATTCCGGAGATCTAAACAGGGATTCCATCAGATGACCAATATCATAGTTGCTTTCATAAAATTTTGCAGCCAGGTTATTCACCATATCCCGGTCGGGGTTGTCATTGACGAAAAAACGGCATATCTTATCTGTCACATGATGTGCGGTAGCTTTTTGTTCCAAAATAATATTGAGAATATCATCGCCGTTAAAATTGCCTGTTTTACCTAAAAATGTCTTTACACCGGCATCATGCTGGTTTTTCCTGAAAACAAATTCTCCCTTTTCGGTAAATCCCCATCCGGTAAATGCACGGGAACCCTGCTTCACGTCTTCTTCTGTATAATTCCCGATACCCATGGTGAAAAGCTCCATCACTTCGCGGCCAAAATTTTCATTGGCATGTTGCTTGCGGTTTTGCTGGTTATTCAGGAATTGCAACATAGCCGGACTTTTGGATACGCCAAATAACAGGTCTCCAAAATTTCCCAATGCATTCTGCCGAATCACATCCAGCATCATTTGATTGAAAAAAACATTGTTTATTCTGCAGGCAAAATGTCCGTGCCAGAAGAAAGCTATTTTTTCGCGCAGCGGATGATCCGTGGCAACCATTTCATCTATCCATGCATCAATCAGATTTCTCATCCCCAGTCCCTGTATCTTATTGATCTCCATCCGGTCTTCTTTCGTCAGTTTCTTTGGGCGGTCATTCTGCAATTGAGCAATCTCTGCCGATTCGGGAACGATGATGGTCTTGGGATCTTTTTCTCCGCCTTTCATGATTTTCCTGAAAAAATGATTCCAGTTTTTATGATCCCATTTATTAATATAGGCAGGATCAGCGCCAAATCCCGCACGCCAGTTTAAGTGTTGAACTTTGGCTTTGTCATCTCGGACGGACATAGTTGGAAGCGTTTAATAAATCCATAGACTGCCGAAAGATAGGAAGGTTTAAGAGAAAATACCGTTAAATAGTGTTAATGGGGTGCGAAGGTCCCTATTTAAGAAGAGTGGCTGATAACCCTGAACTATGGCTTTTCCCATTCTACTACACATTTGATCTCATTCGGATCATGCGTTGTAAAAGCATGCTGAAAATCAGCCACGGGTATGCGTTCTGTGATCACTTTATTAATAGCATCAGCGTATTGCTGATTTGCTTCCGTCAGTTCTTCAATGCCTCTTTTAAAATCATTCACACCTGCATTCACACTCCCAAGCATGATCTGATTTTTTAAAACCATTTGTTGCAGCAGCGGGGCGCCGACGACTGTCAGCGGACGGGTACCTGCAGGAATCCCGGTCAATACATAAATCCCGTTAATACCTAATGCGCCTAATAGTTCAAATTCCAGAGAAGCGACTCCGGTGGCTTCAAAGATCATATCTATTTGCCCGAAGGTATCGTCTATATTTTCCGCTTTTACTTTCCTTCCGTCCACATATTTTCCGCCGATTTCTTTCAAGACGGAAGGCCTTAAAGTATTTTCATCCACAATATCCATTCCCAGCACATTAGCTCCGCGTAATCTGAGGATGAAAGCAGCCAGCAAGCCGATCGGACCCAATCCGGCCACCAACACCTGCTTACCTCGCAGCCAGGTGCGGGTATCCGCTTCAGGCAGTCTGGCACATTGAACGCGTACAGATTCATTGATGGCCTTTTCAGAAACGGACATAGGTTCAGCTAACACGCCTATATGTTTAATAGTTTCGGAAATTTTTATAAGGTATCTTTCTTTATCCACGGCATATTCCACCTGGTATCCATCCCTGCCTTTGATCCCGCGTTCGGTATATCTGCCGGTAAAGCACATATCATTATGATGTCCGCAAATACAAGGTTCACAATCTCTTCGCACCGTGAACATGGCGTAATCTCCCACCTTCGCACTTTTCACTTCGCTCCCTACTTCCACTACCTTTCCAAAATTCTCATGCCCGATAACCAGTTCTTTACTTCCCGAAGGGGCATCTGCCCTTCCTCCTGCAACTTCTTCCCGGTCCGTACCGCAAATACCCACCTGGAGGATTTTTAATTTAATCTCATCGGGGGCCGATATCTGAGGTTCAGGGCGATCTGTTAAAAATGCATTTTTAGTGCCGGGAACAATTGCAATTGCTTTCATTACTTAAAATTTATGAAGTGATTAAATAAAAGGAGAAGTATTTATCGAAAGGCATTCACGGATAAGAAATGTAAATATAGTTTTTTCTGTAGAAATTTAGTTCCTTTTCTACAATATTTTTCTTCTTTGCTTTCAGAATTTTTGATTACTTTGGTATTAAATTTACCACCTTTAAATATATTTTATGGAACAATCAATCCCTCCTCAAAATACCGGCATCCCTCCCGTTCGACCTAAAAACTGGCTGGTAGAATCTATCCTCGTCACAATCTTTTGTTGTCTTCCTTTCGGAATTGCAGGAATAGTCTTTGCCTCCCAGGTTAATTCTAAATATGACGCCGGAGATTACGCCAGCGCAGAAAAAGCCTCCAGGCAAGCGAAGACATGGACGCTCGTTGCATTTATTATTGGAATAGCTTCCGCCCTGATTTGGATCATCATTGCGATGACAACCACATTTTTCAGCGCTATGTTTAATCATCATTTTTACCCATAGTGGACATTGATGAGTATCGCAAGAATCAAAATATTATTGATCAGTATAGCAGTCCTGGCATTAGGACTGCTATACTATTTATATAATCCTGTGGGCCATTCATTCTTCCCGGAGTGTCCTTTTTATGCCCTCACGGGATTGGATTGCCCCGGATGCGGCTCTCAACGCGCATTGTATGCACTGCTACATGGGCATTTGTTACAGGCGGCAGCTTATAACTTATTGTTTGTGCTGGCTCTGCCCTTTATTATTTATTCTGCTGTCATATTTGCGGGTAACCACCTTTTCGGTAAGCGCTGGAATCAAAATATCTTTTACAAGCCGTGGTTTGCAAAAGTGGCGCTGGTTTTTATACTCTTATTCTGGATATTGCGTAATGTACCTTTCTCCTGCTTTCATTGGATGGCAGCCTGAAATAATCAACAGGGGAACTTTTCTGCGATACCTGGAGGGGTAACGTATCTTTTAGTTCATCCAAGAAGCTGGTCAATTTCTTTTGCCAGCCTGCGATCCTTATCGGTGATTTTATTCCCTGCGTCATGAGTGCACAGCTTTATGTTGACTTTGTTGTACACATTACTCCATTCAGGATGATGATCCATGTTGTCGGCAATAAATGCCACCCTCACCATAAAAGCGATAGCTTCCCTGAAATCTTTGAACTCAAAAGTCCGGATGAGTTGGTTATTTTCTTCTTTCCACATTTTGATTGGGGATTTGTTCTTTATAAAATCAGATTTTCTTTACTTTTCAAATCATCGAAATGAAGGATAGTCACTAATTGTATCCTGACAATCTTTTTGACCGCTTCAATCAAATATTTCAGTTCTTCTCCACCATAATAATCTCCTTTTATCATCCACAAATAATCGGTATGCTTTAGTTCCGGCAATAAAAACTCTCCTTTATAATGATTATTATATAAATAATGTATGGTAAATCTCAAGGGTTCCGTATATTCATACACAGGGAAAAAACATTTCTTCTCTTTTTTTAACAACGTTATTTCGAGTTCATGGTTCATTTTAAAATTAAAATCCAATATGCGGTTGATCTCCCAGCAAAGCTGATAAGACTTCATTCTGGAAGTAATGCCCATCAGCTTACCATCATGAAAGAAACTGTCAGTATTCCTGAGCGGGCTTAAACGAAATTTGGTGACCGGCATTTTTCTATCAAAAGTAGATCATTTTTTTGTGGAGGAAGAATTCATCAGGTTTCTCCTCACAAATACCCCTATTATCTTAATGATTGCATCTTCAGCAGACTTATCCGGTAAGACCTCCCGGTGATCCTATAAAAGTTTCAAGAGAAATGTATAAAAAATGAAGGTCATTATCCTCGTTTGATAATCAGGAATTAAAGTGATTCAATAAGTTAACTATAAAATGACGTAGTATAAATCCCACAAGGCCTCCTCCGAAACTTTGAAGGGGCGCAAAGTGGAAGCTTTGCGGGCTTGGTGCCTTAGTGGGAAACATTCAGAAATATCCTTAACTTCGCGCTACCATGGACTTACGAAGTCCTTCCGCCAACAATTATAAATTTACATGTTATGAAAATAGGTATTACAGGAGCCACCGGCCAGCTTGGCAACCTGGTTGTGCACAAATTAAAAGAAAAAGTTCCTGCAGGTAATATTATTGCACTTGTGCGTTCTGTAGAGAAAGTTACAGAACCGGGAGTTGCGGCACGCGGGTTCGACTATGAAAAACCGGACATACTCAAAACTGCACTGAAAGATGTGGATACGCTTTTACTCATCTCTGCAAGCGGATTGGAAGGCCGTTTTCCGAAACATAAAAATGTAATTGAGGCAGCCAAACAATCGGGTGTAAGATGGATCGTATATACCAGTTTATTACATACGGACAGCTCTTCAATTGACCTTGCTAAGGAACACAAAGTCACTGAGAAAATACTAATAGATTCAGGAATATCTTTCACCATCCTTCGTAATGGTTGGTACACAGAAAATTATACAAGCTCTGTTCCGGGCGCCATTCGCGGCGGTGCCTTTATGGGTTGCGCGGGTAACGGTAAAATATCCCTCGCTGCCCGTGCAGATTATGCGGATGCCGCCGTGGCTGTCCTTACCGGAAGAGGGCATCCCGGCAAGACTTATGAGCTTGCAGGAGATAACGCCTATACGTTGAGTGATCTGGCCGCTGAAATATCCCGCCAGACAGGGAAAAATATTCCTTATAAAAATCTTTCGGAAAAAGAATACACTGAGGCTCTCACCGGCTTTGGGATACCGGAGATGTTTGCAAAAGCCATTGCAGGCTGGGATACCGGCGCCTCTAAAAATGATTTGTTTGATGACAGTCGTCAGCTTTCACAATTAACCGGAAAGCCGACTACTCCTCTGTCCCTTTCGATAACTGAAGCTATTCAATGATAAGTTTTCTCTAAAAATAAAAAAGGCTCGTGCTTTCACGTGCCTTTTTATCCAAAGTGCTGCATGGAGAAATAATAAGGAATGAAACGCAGCTTTCATCAGGTTTGAGAAAGATTTCTCCCGTATGCAAAGAAAGCATTATTCAGGTTAAATACTATCCCTTCTTGGAAAAAGATTTAATCAGACTTGGAAAATCAGGTTTCAGCCGGCTGTTTCCATTAAAGAAGACAAATTTATCTTACAGCGGTTATAATAATCTACAACTTCCTTAACCACACCTCCTCCACAAAATGATCCGGTCCTTTCTTAAGGATCAGCGTGGCACGGTTGCGGGTGGGTAAAATATTTTCGACTAAATTAGGCTCATTGATCTCATGCCATATTTCTTTTGCCATAGCTTTGCTTTCTTCAGGGGAAAGCTTTGCAAAACGATGAAAATAAGATGTGGGATCTTTAAAAGCAGTTTTCTTCAATGTTTCGAAACGTTCGACGTACCATCTTTCGATATGAGAAACTTCCGCATCTACGTAAATAGAGAAATCAAAAAAATCTGATACGAATACACTGGAAAACTTTCCCTGCATGCCGCCTTTTTTTAAAGAAGAATCCGCTGCCTGCAACACATTAATACCCTCAAAAATGATAATATCCGGCCGCTCTATCCAATGTTCTTCACCTTCCATCACATCGTAGTACAGATGAGAATATACAGGTGCAGAGACTTTGGGTTTACCTGATTTTAAATCAGCTAAAAAACGGATCAGCTTACGCGTATTATAACTTTCCGAAAAACCTTTTCTATTAAGTAATCCTTTTTGCTCCAATACTCTATTGGGGTATAAAAAACCGTCTGTAGTCACTAATTCCACTTTAGGATGACCGGGCCAAAGGGAGAGCAATCGCTTTAAAACTCTCGCCGTAGTGCTTTTACCCACTGCCACACTCCCTGCAATACCTATGATAAAGGGCACTTTAGTGATACTGGCATGAAGGAATTTATCAGTAACCGCATACAATTCTTCCGTGGCTTTAATATAAAAAGTAAGTAAACGGGAAAGAGGCAGGTATATCTGAATAATCTCTTCTTCGGTCAATGGTTCGTTTAAAGCACGAAGAGAATCAATATCATTTCCCAGTACATGCAATAGCTGATCATCTTTCAGCTTGGCCCACGCTTCCCGCTGAAAATGCAGGTAGGGGGAATAATTAACTGCACCCTGGCTCATAAAAATGATTCAAATAAAAGTCAAAAGTATTTTAAAATCAGTTAAACCGCAAGTAGAGCCATTTCCGCGAAAAAACAATTATAAGTAATAAAAATTATGACATTTGGAGATTGCCATAGAAACATAGCAAACGGTCTAAGTCGGCTACAAATGATCAACCTGATTTCCTTTAAATTATGCTATTTAATACTCAGCCCATTCAATACCTTTTTAGGATGAACATTATCCACTATACGTTGAATGGTTTTGAAATCTGCTGCTGTCGTGTTCCCTGTAAGTGTCACCACTCCGTTGTACACGCTGACTGTTACCCCGCTGAGATGATTTTCCTGAAATGCGGAGTCAATCGCATCAGTGATTGTCTTATCATGGCTGATCACCGAATCGGGAAGAAGGGGAATACTGGTTTGATCATAGAGAGCCACTACTCCTTTCATTTCTCTGATAGCGGTATCTAAATCCAATTTGGTTAATGAATCGGGAATAATGCCACTCAGAGTAACCGCGCCATTTTGTACATTGACGTTAATCTGGGGCGCTACAGTCCTGGCAACATTGGTGACCGTTTTCGTTATCTGATCATCAGTGGGTTTACAGGAACCGGCAGTCAGCAAAGCACAACCCGTCAAAATCGTAAACAAAACAGAAGAATATTTTTTTGTTCTTATCATAGCCATTTAAAACAAAATAAAGGATACAGGCTGCCTGCGTCAGGGTTAAATTCTTATGAATTTCCGGCAGAAGTTTCAATTATCCCATTCAGTTTTTTCCTTTAAGATCTGGAGCGCTTATTTTATAAACGGCGTACAGCAATCCTATTAAAATAATGATACCCGGGATCTCGAGATCTTTTACTCCTGAGAACGCCAGTACATCCGCCTTGCCGGATATCACAATAGGGATAGCCATCAAAATACCCACTAAAGCTTCGCCGGTGATCAGCCCGGAAGATATCAGCATACCCCGCTGTTCGATCACTGCCATTTTCTCGTGACCATACTCTTTCTCCTGCCTGCCCAATTTCTTTTTTACCAATGCAGAAATAATGCCGCCGGCAAAAATAGGAACACCTAACTCAAACGGCAGATAGATACCAATAGCCACCGCCAGCACTGGAACCCGGAAAGAGGATCCTTTTTTTTCTAACCAGACATCCAAAATAATGATCAGGACCGCAGCTACCATCCCGATGATGATCATTCCCCAGGGCAGGCCGCCATGGAATACTCCCCTGGAAACTGCCGCCATTAAAGTGGCCTGTGGTGCGGTTAGAGAATCTGGGTGCGCGGCAGTAGCAGGCCCTATGCCGTACGCTTTCAATAATAAATTCAACACAGGCGCCATTACAAAAGCAGAAACAATGGTGCCGATAATCAGCATGACCTGTTGTTTCCAGGGGGTAGCGCCTACAAGGGTGCCCGTTTTCAAATCATGTAAATTATCTCCTGCTATCGCCACCGCACAGGCCACCACGCCGCCGATAAGGATAGCCGCTGCAGCGCCCTTTTCACTGCCCCCCCTCCGAAAAGCACCAGCAACAATACCGAAGCAAACAAAATAGTGGCAATGGTAACACCCGATACCGGATTATTGGATGAACCGACTAATCCGGTCATATATCCGGAAACGGCGGAGAATAAAAATCCTGCAATTACCATAATAACTGCCATGGAAATGCTCATGCTGATCTCTCCGATCAGAAAATGATAAAGAAAAAATAAGGGAATAATGGAAGCAATCACTATGATGATCACCCACTGCATCGGCATATCGCGCTCCAGACGGTTATAGTTACCATGTCGCTTTTTCTCTTTATACGCTGCCAACCCCGATTTGATACCCACAAAGACACTGTTACGCATTTTTACCAAAGCCCATAATCCGCCGATGACCATGGCGCCCACCCCGATAAAACGCGTTTGTCCGGACCAGATCTGATTGGCATAATCCGCCGCACTAACCCCTGCAGGAGCGCCTCCATGCATGGCCGTAATAATAGGAATAGCGATCCACCAGTTCATGACGCCGCCGGCAAATACCAACACAGCGATGTTCAATCCTACAATATATCCCACTCCTATCAATGCAGGCGAAAGATTAGAGCTGACGTAAGCAACGATTTTCCGCCCGAATAAATAATGTGCCCCTTCCGCGGTCCCGGCGATCCAGCGTAATCCGGTTTGGGCAAATTTGAATACCATGGCAAACAACGCAGCCCAGCCTACATACCTGATCCCTTCCCCTCCCTTATCTCCCGTCTTCAGCACTTCGGCACACGCGATCCCTTCGGGGAACTGCAGCGGTTGTTCAATGATCAGCGCACGGCGCAAAGGCACGGTGAATAATACTCCCAATATACCGCCAAAACCGGCTATCAGTGCCGTCTGCCAATAATCAAACTGCGCCCAGGTACCCAACATGATCAAGGCAGGCAATGTAAAAATAACACCTGCCGCCAAAGCCTCACCGGCAGAAGCGCAGGTTTGTACAATATTATTTTCCAGGATATTCGACCGGCGGAATAATTTTAAAACGCCCATGGAGATCACTGCTGCAGGAATGGAAGCAGATACGGTCATGCCCGCAAAAAGCCCTAAATAAGCATTGGCCCCTGCCATGATCACCGCCAGTACAATCCCTAAAATAATGGCTTTCACCGTTATTTCAGGCAGCGACATGTCTCCGGAAATAAACGGCTTTTGAGTTATCTTAGTGACGGAGGCTTTAGCAGGTGTTTGCTCAGTCATACCTGGGGTTTTAATTAAATGAATGCATAATTTTTGAAATAAATTTTCAAACCAACGAGAACAGTTTCACCCATTGAATATTGGTTCATTGAGATTTATTTGTATCTTGAATTTTGTTATTTGAGATTTACATTACAGAATGTTTGAAACAATAGCTATCCTCCCGCCGCCGTATTTTCAAGCGCTTTGATCAGTTCATCGGCATTCAGCGGCTTTTTCAAAATACCGCTTACCAAATGATGTGCATGACCGCGACTCAAATCACCATGATCCAGAGAAGAAGAAACCAAAAAGATCCGGGTCTTCGACAGCACCTCCTCAGGCATTTTTTCAAATTCCTCTAAAAATCCGAATCCGTCTATCTGCGGCATCTGAATATCCAGCAATATCACCGTTTCCCGGTACTCCTCCGGATGATCCTGAAAACGCTCCAGGTAATCCAGGGCGTCAGCAGCTCTTAAAAAAGGAGTGATATGATCGGCTATTTTTTTGATCCTGAGCAGCTTTTCATGGAAAAACAAATCAATATCATTATCGTCCACCAGGATAAAAAAAAGCTTTTGGCTATCTTGTGGCATGTTGGCTGGGTATTGTAATGACAAAAGTGGTTCCTTTTTCAAAGATGGAGTTGACTGAAATATCCCCTCCGATACGGTTCAGGGCTTCTTTTACTATGTATAATCCGATACCGCTTCCCGGCATATTGTTAGTCCTGGAACGAAAAAACATCTTGAACACGTTATTCAGGTGTTCACTTAAAATCCCTATACCGTTATCTTCAATGTGTATCACCGCCTTATAAGAATTAACAACCACTTTAAGCTTTACCATCTGATGCTCGCTTTCCGGCTTCTGATATTTCATTGCATTGGAGATCAGGTTATTTAATACCAGGTTGATCCGGAATGCATCCCCGTAAAAATCAGTATTTTGTTCCACATCAGTCTCAAAATGGATGGCGCTGTTCTGAAGTTTGGCTGATTCCACGCTTTCCTGGATCAGCACTTTAAAATCAATAGGCTCATATTCTACCTGCATCCGGGTGTTCTTATAATATTCAATGATCTTTTGCACAAACCTGTCGAGCTTCAGGACGCTGGTTTCTATCATGGCAACATACCCATTGGGGTCTGTAATGGAATGATCTAACTTGGAAAGGTTAATAATGCCCAGGACAGACATCAGGGGAGAACGGAGATCATGGGAGGCGCTGTAAATAAAACGACTCAATTCGTCATTCGCTTTCTCCAGTTCGTCCATCTTTCTGTCCAGCTCTTTCCTGGTATTAAATATTTCGTAAGCATTGCTGATGGTATTTTGCAGATCAAAATCATCCCAGGGTTTGCGGATAAACCGGTAAATCTGGCCTTTGTTGATGGCGTCCACCAAAGCCTCCGCATCAGTAAACCCCGTCAGTAAAATACGTATGGGATCCGGATAGTTTTCTTTGATCGAATTAAAGAATTCCACTCCTGTGGCGCCGGGCATCCGCTGATCTGCAATAATGATGTGGAGAGGAATGCTTTGCAGCGTTTTCCTCGCTTCTAAAGTATTCGAGGCTGTATAAATCTCATATTTGCGCCTGAAGTTGGCTTTAAATGCATGCAAATTATTCACTTCGTCATCTATGTATAAGATACGAATCTTCTCCTCAGCCATAGTATTTGGAAGATTTAGATTAACGGTTCAATGATTCATCTGAAATTGATGTGGCAGCCGCAGCGTTTGTCTTCAAAAATTCGCTTTGTTGCAAAGGTAAAGTTATAACAAATTCTGTTCCCTGTTTCTCTTCAGAATGAACAGTGATTTTTCCATGATGCTTCTCAATGATGCTGTACACAATGGAAAGTCCCAATCCCGTCCCCTCTCCTACCTCTTTAGTAGTGAAAAAAGGTTCAAATATTTTGTCCTGCACCTCTTTCGGAATACCCGGCCCCGTATCTGCAATACGGATGGTCACATTTTCATTCAGCCTTTCTGTAGTAAGGATGATCTTTTTCTCTTTCCCTTCATCATCGGATATGAGCGCCTGAATGGAATTAGTGAGAATATTCATAAATACCTGGTTCAGTTTACCGGGATAACATTCGATTTTCGGGATATTCTGATAATTTTTAATCACTGAAAAGTTCTTCGGAATAGTATGATTTAAGAGCATTAAAGTGGTGTCCAGGCCATTTTGGAGATCAGCTTCTTTGAGGTCGCTTTCATCTAATCTGCTGAAATTGCGCAAACCTTTAACGATCTCTGCTGTCCTGGTAGCTCCGTCTTCGATTCCCGAAAGCAGCGCTCTGATTTCTTCCATGACATACTCAAAGTCAATTTCTTCTCTGAATGCATTGATCTCCCGGATCTTTTCGTCAAAATTACCCGCATGTACCTCTTCATATCGTTTGATCAGATCCTTGATGTCATCAATATCCATTTGAAGCGGCTTCACATTAGACTTAACAAAATTGATAGGATTGTTGATCTCATGAGCAATGCCTGCGGTGAGCTGACCTAAGGAAGCCATCTTTTCGGCGTCCACCAACTGGCTCTGGCTCTCCTGCAGTTGCCTTAGCGTCAATTCAAGATTATTATTGGTTTGTCGCAACTGATCCGTCCGTTCATTTACCTTCTTTTCGAGGATCACATTTTGCTGGCTCGCAAATTCCTCCTTTTCCTTCAAAGCTTTAATGGCCTGGACTTGTGAACTCTCTTTTTCTTTTTTATACTGATTGATGGTATCTGCCAATGCAAAAGAAAGCAATGCGATCTCTATAGAAGATCCGATCAAAAGAATATTATTGGTAAAGAAGTTATAGGGAATTACACCGAAATCTTTAATTACATATAAAATGATGCTGGCTATAAAAAAGGACCAGGCTATCATGAAAAATTTTGCAGGTCTGAAACGATCGAACGATAATTTGATTCCGGCTCCTAAGAAAGCAAAACTCCCTACGAAAGCAATGATATCAATTAAAGTATAGCTCGTATTATACAATCCAAATAGTGTAAGAAGCAGGGTCGCGACATATAATAGAATAAAGCCTATTAGTACTTTATCAAAAAGGGGCATTTGTTTTTTGGTTTGCAGAAAGACACGAAGAAATACAGCGGTAGCGATTCCTGATAGCGCTCCGGACCAATTGACACTTTGCAATGTGATATAGGTCATCCCACCCCATAAGAGTTGGTATCCATAACCCTCCAAAATAAATTGTGCAAACCCGATGAAGAAGATATATGCAATATAATATAAATAGGTCTTGTCGCGAACGGTAAAATAGATGAAGAAATTATAAAAAAGCATGATGAGAATGATCCCAATATAAATACCGAAAACCAGTCTGTCCACATTAATATCCTCGATAATACTATCACCGGTTCCTACTATCACCGGTAAAACTATTTGGCCTATACTTTGAACACGCATATAAATAGTGGCCGAGGAGTAAGGTGCAATTGGCACATAAAAAATATTATTGGGATCATTCAATTCATGCATCGAAGGAGATGCTAAATTCCCTGCATCAAGGTAAGAATAATTTCCGCGGTTGTCAATAGGATAATATAGTCTTACATAATTAAGATTAGGCTTTTTGAGGTTGATCAAAAGATGGTCATCATTCGATTCATTATACAGAGTAAATTTTATCCAAACAGATCCTTTGGATATTCCCAAATTAGGTATAGACCGGGAGGCAGTAGAAAAAGCATCTATTGTTTCGATCTTATTAAAAGAGAGCCTACCGGTGCGATCCTTGAAAACTGTAATCTCACTACCTCTCAGCAGAACACTTCTCTTATTAGTTATATAGGTAGTATCACTCGACGAAAAAGCCAGTAAGGGTAGCAACAATAATTGTATCAGAAAAAAAAATTTCATACATCACTCACTTGTAAAGATTCCGTTGGCAATCTGATAATATCCTCGTCTGAAATAATTAAATTATAATTTGCTTCCACTGTTCCTCTTAATCCTGTTTCGCACATTGTTTGCACAGGATTTCTTCTAAAGTTTATGATTTTTTCTCTTTCCTCTTCCTTTGCTCCCGGTAATTCCGATAAGTTATCAATAAGAAGAGCAGTTGCAATCAGATCTTCTTTAGGGTAATAAAAAATTCCGTTTATTCCTAAAGTCCTGATCACCTGAAATCCTACCCCTTGACATAATTTTAAACTGGCAGGAGAAGCCAATGCAAACAAAGACCCCATTTTTAATCTTTCGGCGATGCTTACGCAAACCCTGCCGAGAATAATGCTTCCGATTCCGTAACCGGCCACTTCCTTGGAGTTCCATGCCCCACAGAACTCACCCGTACGATTTAATGCTTTCTGACGAGTGACGTCATAAATTCGTTCATCCAATTTACTAACTGCAGTTTCTATAGGGAGCGGAATAGTTCCGCTATACATTTGCAGTCGCGCACCTCCAAGCGCCCGGTATTCCTCTGCATCTTCCACCAGAATAACATAGCTGTATGGTTCGTTCATCCATTCCACGTTAGCCGACGTCACCTGAGTAACCCCATAGGACTCCAATACCTTATGGTGACCTTCCACAAAACGCCGACAATCTTCCCTGTTTTTATCCGCCCTGAATACTCTTACATTTACCCGCTTCAGAAGATTCTCCATATTCTTAAGAGCTAACGTTTAACTATTTCATCCACATCTATGTAATATCTTCCCGATGGCACCTTTTCTCCCGATAAAATCTTTCTGCTGATTTCAGCCACTGCCGCCCCGCCCAGTGATACAGCGGAAGCCAGTTGAGGCCAGGTGGAAATAGTTTTACCGATTTGGGGGAGTGACCGCTTCATTCTTTCAGATATAGTGGCTGCGCCTGCAATTTGCAGCGACAAATGTACCCGTAAATCAGGATTCTGCAAGTTTTTTTCATCAAACTCCTCTTCGGGGATTATGCCATGAAATAAAGGGCGCTCAGGCTCTTCATCAAACCGTTCAATATCTATCATTCCCCGGTCGCTGGTATCCATCAATACGGGGATTTGCAAGGCGCGCGCCTTGCGCCGGCAAAGTATTTTTACAGGTAAGCTGTCACATTCATCTATCAACATGTCCAGGTTGCCGGACCCCTGCAAAAAATCATCTATATTATCGCCGGTAATTCCTTCGGGAAAGCAGGTCACTTTCAAAAAGGGATCTATTTCGGCTATTTCGCGCGCCACGATCTCGGTTTTAGGAAGTCCGAGATTGTGTACACCTGTCCTGATCCGGTTCATATTACTCAGATCCAGCGTATCAAAATCGGCTATGCGTAATTCTCCAAAAGTCCGTTCCATAGCTAATATCAGGGCTACTGACTGCCCCACGGACAATCCGATAACGCCTATTTTTCTGGTGGATAAAACTGCCCTTTCCTCCGGGGTGATTTTGTACAGATTCCTGTTTGTCCGCAGCGCGGAAAACTCTGCTTCATCTAACAGATGCACCATTTTTTCATTCCAGGGGTAGTACACCCATACTCCGTAATCCCGCATGTCACTGCCGTCCAAATGATCCTTCACGGCTTCTTTTAGGCCGCTCTCCGAAAATTTCTCACCCGGATGATTAATTTTTATTAATTCCGCCAATTGTTGCCATATCCGGTCAAAAACCTGAATATACGGCTTGTCCTTCAATAAATTGTGAAACGAGTCAGCATCATGAGGCGAGGAAATCCTGTACGCGTACGGTTGTATCATTATAATTAACTGTTTTTTGATAATGTCCGATAATCTCTGTTGAGGTTGGCTCCAGACCTGCTTTTTTCCCCTATTTTTCCACTAATTTAGAACATTTTTCGAGGTGTGGTACATTTTATTCAATTTTTTTTGGGGAATAGTAAAATTCTATGGTACATTTGTATAATACGTACATTCAGGATGCATTCACAAGCTTGATCAATATAGGTATATGAGTGATAGCGAGGTTAAAATCAACGTTTTATATATTGATGATGAAGTCAATAACCTGGCTGCATTTAAAGCTAATTTCCGGCGCATTTACCGGGTCTTTACCACAGACTCCGTGGCTGAAGCGAAGAAGATCTTAGACGAGAACGAAATACATATAATTATCTCGGATCAACGCATGCCTGACATGACAGGTATTGATTTTTTCGCCTCCATCCTCGAATTACATCCCGAGCCGATCCGCATGCTGCTCACCGGTTATGCAGATATTAACGCCGTGATAGATGCGATCAATAAAGGACAAGTTTATAAATATTTCTCCAAGCCCTGGGACGAAAATGATCTCAAAGAAAACATTGAGAAAGCTTACGAATTATATCACCTGAGAAAAGAAAACACCGAGCTGACTGATAAATTAATGGACGTCAACCACAAGCTGGAATTCCTCCTTCGACAAAAATTACTTTCCTGACCTCAGGACGTTTACTAATAATTATATTATACTGGCGAAACTCCCACCGGGAGGGTAAGAGGCTTCCTTATTTTTGTGCATGAGACAAATGAGGCAATAAATATTTAATGCTTAAAACAGCCTTTCATGCAAGAAATAACTACCTATAGAGAAACAGAGGATGAATCTGCCAAATGGCTTTATTGCGAGGATGATCATCAGAATAAATATGTTTTTTACCGCGGACATCCGGCATTTCTTGCAAAATTCATAGGGGTAAGCCGTTGCCTGATCGAAGGCATGGAGGAGCGGTTTTCATTCAGTGATCCTTATTGCAGGGAATTGATAGCCCTGGCAGAGCAAAAAGGGGTGAACAGGTTTGGAAAGCTATAAACCATTTTACGGCCTCCAAAAAGAACTATATTCAAATGAAAAACAGGGATTTCATTATTATCAGCCTGAATCCATGGTACACACCGCTCAGCAGCACCTCCAAACAGGTGGCTAAAGAGCTGGCAAAGCAGAACAGGGTTTTATATGTCAATCCGCCATTAGACAGGAAAACCATAATGACCAGGAAAGAGGATCCTGCCCTCGAAAAGCACCTGAATGTAATGAAAGGGGAAGGGGAGGATCTTATAAAAATAGCCGGCAATCTGTGGAATTATTACCCCCGCACGGTATTGGAATCAGTCAACTGGATACCCGGCACCAAAATATTTTCCTGGTTTAACCTGATCAATAATAAACGGCTGGCAGCTTCCATCCTGCTTGCCGTTAAGAAACTAAATTTCTCGGATTATATCCTGATCAATGATAAAGATCTTTTCCGCGGCTATTATTTAAAAGAATTATTGCATCCGGCAGTATATCTCTATTATGACCGGGATTATATCCTGGGCGTGGATTACTGGCGAAAGCACGGTTTGACTTTAGAACCCAGGCTGGCAAAGAAATCAGACCTGGTCGTATCTCATTCGGATCATTTGATCAGCCTGTTGAAACCATATAACGGCAATATCTACAATGTGGGATCGGGAATTGATACGGATATGTTTAAGCCGGATAAAGCGTATCCTGTCCCGGCAGCATTACGTTCATTGAAAAAACCGGTGACGGGATATGTGGGAGCGCTTACTGCCGCCAGGCTGGATGAAGGGGCTTTTTTAAAGATCGCAGCACAAAAACCTGAATGGACGATGGTTTTAGTGGGGCCCGAAGATGCTGTTTTTAAGCAAAGCAAACTGCACCAGATGAGTAACGTGATCTTTTGCGGCAGAAAAAACATAAATGAAATACCGGCATATATACAGGCTATGGACGTATGTTTAAATCTGCAGGTCATCAATGATATCACTATAGGTAATTATCCGCTGAAGATAGATGAATATCTGGCATTGGGAAAACCGGTGGTGGCTACCAGCACCATCGGGATGAAACCTTTTGAAGAAACGGTGTATATGGCAGAGGAGGGAGGAGATTATATCAGCCTGATAGAGCAGGCAATCGGGGAAAACGATGAAGAAAAGATGAAAGCACGTATGGCATTAGCCGAAAGCCATAGTTGGAAAAACGTGTTGGAAAATATTTACCAGGCTATCGAAAAAACCATGCTGTTGAAAAATGGGTCTGTCAACTAAAATAAAAAATAATCCTTCCATCAAGCGGAAAGCCTTATGGCTGCTTATTCCGAAAGGGGAAGCCCGTCCGAGATGGTGGGTGAAGTCGTTCCTGAATCCTTTCTATCACCGGCGCGGAAGGAGATCGGTGATACGCGCAACCGTCAGAAAAGATGTATTGCCGTTTCATCAGTTCAGACTGGGAGCCGGCGCTGTAATTGAAGATTATGCCGTAATTAACAACGGCATGGGAGATGTCATCATCGGGAAAAACAGCTTTATCGGCATAGGCGATGTCATCATCGGACCCGTGGAAATTGGCAATAATGTCATCCTGGCTCAGCATGTCGTCATTTCGGGACTTAATCATGGCTACGAAGATGTCAATCTGCCGGTAAAAGATCAACCCTGTTCTTTTGAGAAGATCACCATTGGTGATGATGGCTGGATTGGGGCTAACGTGACCATCACCGCAGGAGTTACCATTGGGAAACATGTGGTAGTGGCAGGAGGCAGTGTCGTAACCAGATCTTTACCTGATTACTGTGTAGCGGCAGGAAATCCTGCACGCATGCTGAAGCAGTTTAATTTTAATACAAAGCAGTGGGAGAAAGTGTAAAAATAGAGGCTTATGGAAGGTCTTGGTTGACGGGCTTTTTCACATACATGAAGAGCATTATCATGTTATTGCGGGTAGCTCATTGGGCAAAGAATCTGTTTTTGTTTGTCCCCTTATTTTTTGCAGGGGAGCTTTTTAACCTGACCAAATTATGGACGACGGCTATTGGATTCGTTGCTTTCTGCCTGGTAGCAAGCGGCATATACATCCTGAACGATTATAAGGACCTGGAAAAAGACCGTCTTCATCCGGTAAAACGTCACCGTTCGCTGGCATCGGGCGAGGTGTCGGTTCCTGTGGCCTTTTTACTGATGTCCGTGTGCCTCATTGCAGGCTTACTCACCGGCTGGTTTTGCGGAGTGAAATTCTTCACCGTCCTGCTGGGATATATTATTTTAAATGTCTTCTATTCTTTCGGATTAAAAAACATCTCCGTCGTAGATATTTTAATCATTGCAACGGGATTTGTACTTCGTAT
>SCQT01000251.1 GCA_004322015.1 Chitinophagaceae bacterium | reverse complement strand
TTTCAACTAATTCCTTATTGGGATCTACATTTACAAATTGCGCCCATATCGTTGTAGTGTCTGCATCAACGGCAGCCCACCAAAGCGGATCCTTTTTGTCGGCGGGCCCCATCACTTCTTTCTTTTTCGCCGCTTCCATCAGCCAGTCGCCGTTCAGGTAAACAGCCCCCGTATGGTACTTCCGGTCCCCGGGCGTAGGTGTAAACCAATCACCATGAATCAAATCATTGTAGGGATTGAATTTACCGAAAAAGCTGTTCGGGATTTTCACCACCCAGGTATCATTTCCCTCCTTCTTCCATCCTTTGATGATTTCCGAACCCTTGATCACCACCTTCTGACCCGGCGCCGCTTCATAAACAATCCTTTCACAATCGGAATTTCCTCCGCGCGGCGGCGTTATTTGTTCACGATAAACACCTGAGTAAACAAGCACCGTATCTCCGGGCATCGCTAAATTCGCAGCCGCTGATATAGTTCTCAGCGGTTTAGACAAAGAGCCATTATTGTGGTCATCCCCATTTACTGAAACATGATATATGATATGCCGTAAGGCATAAAATTTTTGTTGTGCTGAAACAGCCACACTACTAAGAACAAATGCGGCAACCAAAAGCTTTTTCATGTTTTTCGAAGGCATAGACTTTATATTTTATTGAAGCTTCCTAATTCCATTTTTATAAACCTGCTTTTATTTTTAATACTTCGGGTCGCAGGTAGGGCTTGTTGGCTTCTACTATTCCTTTCCATGCATAAGGGTCTTCTCCCGCCACTATCACGATATCCCTGAGATCCTCCGTGGAAGGTAATTTTCCGTCCTGGTCCCATGGCAACATAGATTCCGCGCTCATATAATGATTCACCAATGCGGTGCGGAAGCAGTCTGTAGTTTTATTGCGTTTGGAACTATGTAAAGTATATCCATTGAAAAAAACAACCGCTCCTTTTTTAATCTCTATCGGTATCGGGGCATCAGTCCCATATTTTGAAACATCAATGGTGTCCACATCGGCATATTCATCACTACTGTTAGGTACCCTTCTCATCATATATCCGGGTTTACCGGGAATAATCCACAGGCAACCGTTATCAATACTTGCATCGTCAATGGCAATCCATACCCCGATAAGCGAGCGGTCTCTTGTCGGAATGTAAAACTCATCCTGGTGCCAGGACTGTCCTGCTTTACCAGGCCCTTTTACAAACAACATAGACTGCATACATTTTACATTCGGGCTTATGATGCCGGTTAATACATGCACTATTTTTGGATGCGACAAGTAGTTGTGAATAACAGGAGAAATTTTATGTGGAAAATGTATGGCTACATATTTTTTTAAAACATCCTCATCTGATTCATTGGCTTCTACGGTCAACAGGCCTTCCACTTTCCCTCTTTCTCCTCGAAAAATAGCGGCGGTTTCATTTTTTAGCTCATCGATTTCAGAGACAGACAGTAGTTCCGGAGCTATCAAATAACCATACCCATTGTAGAAATTGATATTCTCATGGCTAATACTGCCATTTTTTATATAAGCATCTTTCTTTGTCATGTTATTTATTATTTATAAAGTGGATGATGAAATCTCATAATTTTCATTTTGCATCTCTTGTTAAAATTAAGTTTTTAATATTAAAGCTATTTCTTTTTAATTAGAATAATACCTCCCCCTCCAACCGACACATTAATATTTTTTAAATCTGAATAAACGCTTTCCTCCTGAAAATTTTTAATATAAGGAGCCGTTATCTGAATATCTGCCGGATTTATTCCAAGTTTCTTCCAGTCAACATCCAGGGTAAGGGTTACCTGATCTTTAGCCCAACTGGCATAAGCGATTAATAAACTGTCCTGCCGTTCATAAACCGTCACTTTAATGTCTTTGTTATCCGGTTTAACAGGATTGTCCGGATCCCAGTAACCCATCATTTTTGCTTTCTTTATGCCAAATGCATCCCAAAGCTTCCATATAGCAGACGGATCGCAGCTTGTCCATCCCAGCCGGGAAGTCATTCCATAGACCATGCCTCTGTAAGCATTACCGCAACCGTTCAACATTTCACTGTACAATCCGAAAGGAATACCCGATATCTCCACCAGCCAGTAATCCGGAGATTCATTATAATTATAATCTTCACCCAGCCACAGGCTGTTGATGTAAGGGAACAATTCCATGTACTGATTAGCTGGGCTGTTCATGCCATATTGGGGGCGAAAATTATTACCCGAATGAAAATCTATCAGGCAACTATCGGCTGCTCTGTCCAATACTTTTCTAACCCGTTTCATGATCTCCCGGTCATAGCCGACCCCATCCAGATATATCCCTCTGATTCCTTCATGCTTCACTAACCAATTAAGCCCTTCGAGGTAATAATTATGCCAGCGTGACAACCCTTGCGTACGGATAGCCATATCCCAATTGCCACAGGTTAAAGGCGTATGCCAGGCTGCGTCATAATTCGTTTTGAGATGTTCTACCAGCCAGGACCCGCCAGTGGGAGCATGCGATTCTCCAATACCATGCTGAGCAAACTGATCCGCTACCTGCCCGCCACTGCCCTGGGTGAATATTTCATCACCCAGGCTGCGTAATGCCCATAGCTCCGGCGTATGATTGCTCAATTCCCTTACGGTATAATATATCTTGGTCTGAATGTTATCTTTTCGTGCCCGGGCTATAAATCTCTTTAAGGTATCCGTAGCTATAAAAGGATAGTTGATATAAGGGTTAAGGACGTTACCCTGGTGGACATTGATAATATTAGCGCCCTTTGCTATTGCACGTTTCAGCCAATCATCCACCGGCGGATCCGACTGGAAATGGCGTTCGTTCCAATGATTTTTGTCCAATATCTTCACCGGTGTGATTAATAGTCCGAAGTTAAAATGTAATGTTTCTCCTTTTTTAAGGTTCTCTGTTCCGGTAAATGCTTTTACTAAAAAAGCATTATTATTCTCCGCCATTACGCAGCCTCCTTTTCCATCGTTGCTCCAATCTTTATAAGGGCCTGTCTTTCCAAAGTCATACAAATCCCAGGAAGGAGTCACGTTCTTCAATTTACATTGAAGTCCGGCGTTCACGGCCCCAATCCATATCATATTATTAGCATCTGCCTGCTTCCATTTCCAGTTCCATTGCTGCGGGCGATAACCGCCTTTAAAACCCATCCCCATCATGTAAGTTGCTTCAGCCTTGTTATAGGGAATTTGCAGTTGGATATCATTTATAGAAACATCTCTTTTAGCGGTTATTGTAACCCAATAGTTGATGTATCCGTCACACTCCATTTTAGCCTTGACCTGCATGGTCAACCATTTATTCTTGTTAGCAGTAACCCATGATACCGCGCCGGTTGCTCTTTCTGTTATTGCAGGCCAATGGGATAACCATTGCATCTCCTTTCCATCCGTAAGTACCACCATCCTGATGGCGCTTGCCAGAATATTCTTGGAAGGTCCGCTGGTATCATCATTATTATTCGTGAAGCTGCTGGTAATCGCCTGGGGAAAACCAAGTTTGTTGAATGTCAATGTTCTGCCTAATACTCCCACCGTATGATTCCGGAGCGTTACTACCGTATAAGGTTTAAATACGCTATCATCGAGTCCTATTTTTGAATCCAGCCAGTTAAGCCGTGCCATTTTGAACAAGTCATCATATCCCCTGTCTTTAACCACTTTATCCAATATCTTCAGTTCAATATTTATCTGCTGAGGACGCATATTATCTGCCTTCACCATGACAGTACCCTGGTAAAACACGGCAGCCTGCACTGAAGGAATATCTATCCCTATCCAAAGCGCCTGCACTTTACCTTTGTTTACATTGACCACTTTAGTAAAAGGCCGTCCCAGCCAGTCTGTTCCACCCAGATTAAAACACCGGATACGGTTATGAGATATTATGTTTCCATGATCATCCTTTAAATCGGAGAAGGCAAGCCGGATATGTTTAAGGTCATGAAATGCCGCATAAACACCTAATTGATATACATAGAATTCGTTCCGTTGAGCCACTCCTTTGAAATTGTCTGTAACACCTTCCTGAATCCATCTATAAGGCAAATGAGATGTCATCCGTATAGGATGTTTCCTGTTTTCAGGAAATACCAGAAAATCTTTCAACCTGTTTTTACTGAGAAGTGAATCTACTTCGTGCTTTGTTGCAATAACTTCCATGGGATAAAAACTATTGAAAGCATTAATTGCCTCAAAACGGATCACCTTTGCAGATGGGATCTTATTATAAGATTCAGATTTACTATTTAAATTATTTTTTTGCAGCCATTGAGGATTACAGTGATTTTCCGGCTTTAAATATTTAGTATCAGGACACCACTCATTGCCCGTAGTGCGGTAGGGCATGTAATACAGGTAATAAATACCCTTTCCGGTGGTTGGTTCAAATACAATATCCCCGTATTCCTGGTTGATGGTTCCTCTATAGACATTACGAATGATTTTTCCCGAAGAAGCGTCCACCATAATGATTGCTTTTGCGGCAGGATTGTTATCCCTTCTCCGCCATGGCACATGTACCCACACCACATCGGTATCTTTAGTTACGCGGATGACTACACGATGATTGCCAAATTTTTGCCTGTCCCATTGCCCGGTACCATAAGATATCCCTTGCGCAAAAGCAGACAAGGATATAAGAGAAAATAAAGTCACTACAATGGCTCTGTATAATTTGTTTCTTCTCATTTACTTTTGATTGTATCATTTATTTTATTGATTCCATGCTTTCTTTAGTCCGTCATCATTGTTAACAATGGTTATATTCTTTTGATTTAAACGCACATTCATTAATTCAGCTTTGAATCCACGAGGAGTATTTTTCATAAATAGTTTGCTATTTCCATCATCAGGGCTGACTCCAAATAAGGACCGAATGATCACCTCAGCAAAGGCTCCTCCTGCCCCCTCAAAATAGTCCTGCCCCCCTCTTCCTGCCTTGCGTACCGGTGCTATTTCAGAGCTTACATAAGCGGATTGGCCAAAAGGGCCTTCTTTTAAAACCGGCGCCACTAAACGCAGGTAGTGTAGAAACAGTTCCGGTCTATTAAAATATAAGAAAGTCTCTGCAGTAAGCGCAGGCCAGGCAGTATAAGCGCCTGTAACCCCATGATCAGGACGCAGACTCATTCCCTGCCATGAGCTATACAATGAAGCTCTGCCAGCAGCGGTTGATAAAGTTTGTTGGGCGGCATCGTCATATAATGCTAAAGCACGCATCCAGTTGCCTTTCCACAGATCCGTCATCACGAATTCCATCATTTCTTTTTTCATTTTATTGGTGAGGTCTTTCGTCATGCATTCACCGATAGTAAAAAAGTCTATACAGGTGGGAATCGCTTTTTTTATACCTTTTTCATTCTCGGAATACCAATATCCTTTATTGTTGACATATAATTTTAAGACAGCATCAGCCATACTATCAGCATCATTTCTCAGTTCTTGAGCTGCATTTTTTTCTCCCCTGTCTGCTACGATAGCTGCCATCCTCCGGCACATCCATACATTAGCAGCATTAAGTGCAGGA
>SCQT01000250.1 GCA_004322015.1 Chitinophagaceae bacterium | reverse complement strand
GGCGGTTCAGTTCAACCCTGTAAGGGTTGAATCATTCGTAGCTGACCTGGACCGTTGGCTGTGTCTCTATGGCCATAAAGATTATTACATAACGCCACTTCGTGGCTTAAGACGTTCTTAAGTGAATGACATTGGAAATCGGATAAAAAATAAAGATCATCCGACGGAGCTAAAAGAATATAATTTCAAAAATGTTACAAGTTATTGAGCAAGCCCTATTTAGCACGCTTGAAAGCATAGATACTTTTTGTTCCTAAAAGCAAAAGGGGAATATTTACTGTATTTCCCCCCTGCCCTTTGTCTCTAAGATCACAAATTGTGATCTTAGAGAGGTGTACTCATTTCGGGTTAACTCGAACATAAAATCAGACGGAAAACGATTTGTATTGCGCCTAACTGCCTGCTTTAATGCCCTATTTTCTACCTGATACATTTCCGCCCGGTCAAAATCTAACATGACCTTTTGACCTCTAATTTTGTAAATTTTGTTTTATAAAAATTCAGGGAAAAGGAGGCTCTGATAATAATTGTT
The DNA here is from genome assembly GCA_004322015.1 of Chitinophagaceae bacterium. Taxonomy (GTDB): domain Bacteria; phylum Bacteroidota; class Bacteroidia; order Chitinophagales; family Chitinophagaceae; genus FW021-bin31. Next base: position 26,378 of record SCQT01000250.1, on the reverse strand, counting down.
AAATGAGGGAAAGGAGCCTGGGAAGTTGTGATATATTATATCCAACCTATTGAGTACCAAAACGTAATGTTGCCCGACAAGGATTCGAACCCTGACATACAGAACCAGAATCTGTTGTACTACCATTATACTATCGGGCAATTTATCTAATAAATGTTAATGATAAACCGCGGCAGTAACCATTCACTATTGACCCTTAACCACTCACCTGAAACGTTGCCCGGCCAAGATTCGAACTTGGGCAAACAGAACCAAAATCTGTTGTGCTACCGTTACACCACCGGGCAAAAATCCTGCCTTTTACAAGGGCTGGCAAAGGTAGTATTTTTTCAAATATTGTCAAATCCTGAAGGGAGAATTTCCCTGACTAATCCCCCTTTTATGTACTTTTGCGCTCTATGACTGATTTTAAAAGATACCTGATCACAGCCGCTTTGCCTTATGCCAACGGGCCCATTCATATCGGGCACCTGGCAGGTTGCTATTTGCCGGCTGATATTTATGTGCGTTATCAACGGGCGAAGAAAACAGATATAAAGTTCATTTGCGGAACGGATGAGCATGGGGTGGCCATTACTATTAAAGCTATGAAAGAAGGAATTACACCCCGGGAAGTAGTGGATAAATATTATCCGATGATCCGTGACAGTTTTGATCAGATGGGTATTTCCTTTGATATTTTTTCAAGAACTTCCAAACCTGTTCATCATGAAACAGCCCGGGCCTTTTTTAAAAAGTTATATGATGACGGACAGTTTGAAGAAAGAGAAACCGAACAGTTTTACGATACAGAAAAAAAATTGTTCTTAGCCGACCGCTACATCATAGGCACCTGTCCGGTTTGCGGTAATAAAAATGCCTACGGGGATCAATGTGAGAATTGCGGGTCATCTCTTAGCCCTGACGAGCTGATTGATCCGCGTTCAGCTTTAAGTGATTCCAAGCCTGTCAAGAAAAAAACTACCCATTGGTTTTTTTCCTTGCAGAAATTTGAGCCCTGGCTGAAAGAATGGATCAACAGCAAAAAAGATATCTGGAAGAATAATGTGTACGGGCAATGCAAAAGCTGGTTGGATAATGGATTACAAAGCCGCTCCATGACACGGGACGGCGAATGGGGAATCAAAGTTCCTTTACCCAATGCGGAAGGCAAGGTGTTGTATGTTTGGTTCGATGCGCCGATCGGCTATATTTCGGCCACCAAAGAATTATTGCCGGATGATTGGGAGACTTACTGGAAAAGCGAGGATACCCGCCTGATCCATTTTATCGGGAAAGATAATATTGTATTCCATTGCATCATTTTCCCCGCTATGTTGAAAGCCCATGGTGGATTTGTGTTGGCTGATAATGTGCCTGCCAATGAATTTCTGAATATTGAAAGCGATAAAGTTTCAACTTCCAGAAACTGGGCTGTGTGGGTGCACGAATATCTGAAAGATTTTCCCGGGCAACAGGATGTATTGCGATACGTGCTTTGTGCTAATATGCCTGAAAACAAGGACAATGACTTTACCTGGAAGGATTTTCAGGACAGGAATAATAACGAGCTGGTGGCTATTCTGGGGAATTTTGTCAACCGCACGATGGTATTAATGCATAAGCTGACGAGTGGAAAAGTTCCTTTTTTTCATCCGGAGCTTTCTGATGAAAAAGATAAAGCCATAGTAACTTCTTTGCAGGAAAATAAAAGGAAAATAGAAAACGCTTTAGACAATTTCCATTTTCGGGATGCATTAAGCGCCTTAATGGACGTGGCTCGTGAGGGCAATAAATATATGCAGGAGCGCGCCCCGTGGTTATTATCCAAAACGCCCGAAATGCTGGCGGCACATCAGAAAGAAATTGATAACTGCATTCATGTTTGTTTACAATTGACTGCCAACCTGGCTATTATGTCCAATCCGTTTTTACCTTTTACGGCAAGGAAGATCTGTCACATGCTTAAGGTGGTGGATCGCATGCTCGATTGGGAAAACGCAGGCAGCATGCATTTGGTAAAACCAGGCTATAGTTTACGCCCCCCTGAATTATTATTTCCTAAAGTGGATGATGTCCAGGTGAAAGCACAAATTGAAAAATTAGAAGCAGGGGCTGCTAATCGCAAAACACAACAAAGAGCCTCTAATGAAAAAACCGATGTTTCGGCGGAACCGGTATCGAAGGCAACCGGTGTGGGAGGGCATTCGCGTCCATTAGACAGCTTAATTGAGGATTTAAAACCTGCCCTGTCCGACTTAAAGCCTGAAATTGAATTCGATGATTTTTCCAAACTTGATTTAAGAGTCGGAAAAATAATTGCTGCTGAAAAAGTGGAAAAAGCGGATAAGCTGCTCAAATTAACTATTGATATAGGATTGGAAAAAAGAACAGTGGTGTCTGGAATTGCACAGCATTATAAACCGGAGGAAATTATCGGGAAATATGTGACGTTAGTGGCTAACCTCAAGCCAAGAAAAATGCGGGGTATAGAATCCAACGGCATGATCTTGATGGCGGAGAATGCGGGAAAACTGGTTTTTGTGAGTGCGCTGAATGAAATCTCTCCCGGCAGTACCGTGCGCTGACAGTAAGACTTCGGGGCAGGAAATGAATAATACCAAGAAGTTATCCTCATCACATAAGGTGGGACAGAATCAGGCGCATCTTATTTGTGTGGCAGGTCAAGTTCACCTATTTTCTTTTGTATCTCTGACTTTTCAGTTTGAGTTTTAGCCAAAGAACAAGCGTGTTGGAAATGAGATTTTGCCAGCTCTTTGTCTATATTACTATAAAGTTCTCCCAGTATCAGGAAATAAAAGTGGTTATTTTCTAACTTCAGCAGTTCTGCTTCAAGGAGGGCAAGTTGGGGGCCATGCACCTTATAAAGTGCATATATCCTGTTGAGCGCTACTGCGGGAGAATAATTTATTTTCAACAGTTGATCATACAAATCAAGGATACTGATCCATTTTTGACGGGTATCTTTTTTAATAGAATGCCTGAAAGCAATTTGCGCTTCTATATGATAAGAGGTTATTTCGTTCCCCTGCATGGAAAGATTCAAATAATGCATGCCTCTTCTGATCAGTTCCTGATCCCATAATGTTTCATCCTGACGGTCATAAAGGATCAATGATTCTTCCGGTGTTTGCCTGGCGTTGAAACGCGAAGCATGGAAGCACATCAATGCCATGAGTGCATTGGTTTTGGGTAAGTCCGTTCTTTCGAAATCCGTCAGCATCATGCAGAGGCGCATAGCTTCAATACAAAAATCTTTTTGTAAAATCTGATTTTTTGTTTTGGAGTAATATCCTTCATTGAAAAGCAGATAAATAATGTGAAGCACATTATCGAGGCGTTTAGAAATCTCACCTGCAGGAGGTAATTGCATTTTTATTTTTTCCGTCCGCAATTTTTCTCTTGCCCGGAATAATCTTTTATTGACAGTTTCTTTATTGGATAAAAATGCCTCCGCAATCTCATCTATGCCAAAGCCACATAAAATACGCAGCGCCAAACCTATCTGGGCTTCACTGGCAATTGCCGGATTGCAAATGGCAAACATCATTTGCAACTGGCTGTCACGGATATTTTCATTTGAAAAATCCAGTTTCATTTCTTCCATTTCATCCGATCTTTCTATAGATATTGCCGGAATTACTTTCTCTTCAAAAATCTTATTCCTCCTGAAATAGTAAAGTGTTTTTTGTTTAGCGACAGCATAAAGCCACGCAGCAGGATTCAGGGGGATGCCGTTCGTTTCCCACGTCTCGGCAGCCGTTAGAAAAGTCTCGCTGACAACATCTTCCGCTATTTCAATATGCTGTAATCCAAACTGCTTACTAATGACAGCAACCATTTTGGAAAATTCCTTCTGAAATAACTGTTTTAAAACATCTCGTGACTGTTCCAAAAATATACATTCTTTTTCGTGAAACCTTTAATAAACAGGTCTTATTTCTACACTGCCACCTTGTTCCAGCGCCGGACAACCATGCGCCAGTGTAACAGCGTCATCCAGGTTTTCTGCCTGTACGACAATAAAGCTAACCAATTTTTCCTTAATCTCCACAAAAGGCCCGTCAGTAATAACCCCGCCGGGTCTGAGTACTTTCCCTTCCAAAGAAAGACGTTGTCCGTTGCTGACTAATTTATCCTGGTCAGCGATGCCTTTTACCCAATCCTGCCATTTTTTGGAAAGATCCTGCATTGTTTCTTTAGGTAACTTACCAAAGTCAAAATCCGGTAACCGGAACAACAAAAGAAATTCGTTCATATTTTATTCAGTTTTAGGTTTAATATATATCCACAGAGATTATGCCGGCCTGATCATTTGAAACTGATCCGTTGTGCGACAATACCAATATGGTAATGCCATGCGGCCAATATTGGACAGGTTCTTACTCTGTATGCGTTTTTTCTCGGGGCCAAACAATTCATCCCGCGAATTCTTTTTCAATATCTAATTCCATAAATAGTAAGTACCTCTCTTATAGCTTGTTTATTTCCCTGATCTCCACACTGCCGCCAAACAACAATCCGGGACAGCCTTTGGCGATGCTTTCTGCTTCATCTAAAGAGGCTGCCCTGATAATCGAAAGCCGCCTATGATTTCTTTTATTTCGCAAAAAGGCCCGTCTGTGGTAATGTCCGCCTTGAGTACGCGTCCTTTTTGTCCTAAACGGTTGCCCCGGTCAACGAGCTTGTTTTGGGCTGCAATGCCGGCGATCCAGTCCATCCATTTTTGGGTGATGGCTTTTCTTTCATCGGGAGTTCCGGTGGGAGCCTGGTTGCTGCCTCTGAAAATTAATACGAATTCTTCCATGATCTTTTTATTTTAAATCTTAAAAAAATAATTGACTAATTGATAATAAACCGCTGTCATCCCGGGAAATATATAGAACGCGGATCACTTAAGATTCCTATGATCTCCATCGGTGATTCCGGAATCTTCGGAATGTTTCTGAGATCATGGCAGGTGATTCTCTGTGGAAATTTTAATCATCGTAAAGATCTGTGTTTTGCTTTCAGCCTGCCATATAATGATGCTTACACATTAATTATTCTGGAGCTTTAATTTTGCCATTGCCTCAAATTGTCCGGGTTGATAATCGCCCGAAGGAGTGCGGAAAGCAACATTTATCCGGTTCCAACAATTGATGGCTAATGTGGCCAAAGTTAAGTCTATGACCTCTTCTTCGGAAAATTGTTGCCTTACTTCATTGTAAGCCTCATCCGGTATATGCCCCTGCGTCACTAAGGTAACTGATTCTGCCCAACCTAAAGCTGCACGTTCACGATCTGAATAAATGGAAGCTTCTCTCCATGCGTCCATCATATAAAGCCGCTGTTCTGTTTCACCCTTGGCACGCAGATCTTTGGAATGCATATCCAGGCAAAAGGCACAGCCATTAATTTGCGATACCCTGAAATCAATGAGATCTAACAGGTTTTTTTCGATTCGAGATTTGGCGAGATAGCTGTTGAATCCCGAGAGCGGTCTGTAAATGCCTTGCAATTTTTCCGGCTCTTTCAGTCTTTGTTCCATGTTGTCATTTGTTTTAATTGTCCGCCAGTGGCAGAGATGTTAATTAATAATGATTACAATACAATAATGACTGAAGAGCTAAAAATTGGACAATAGGACAAAATTTTTTGCTAATTACAAACTTTTTCAAATAGAGGAGAAGAAAAGGTTCTGAAAAATCAGGTTTGAATCAGGTGGATTCTGCTATGATTAAAGTATTTCGGGTAATGGATGGGAGCGGTAATCATACGGGGCTTAAGTATTCCTGCCCATCACCGGATCACTTATACTTTCTTTTCCTGTTTCAACTCTGCCTGCATAACGTTTGGTAAAGTCATGGTTACCTTTTACTGTAATTGTAAAATCGTACCATCCGCTGTTCTTTTTTAAATCCATTACAATGGAAGCGTCGGTGGAAGCAGATATTGTTTTCCTTACCGGTTTGGTTTTATAAGCGTTATCGGTTATTTCAAGATATAAGGGCATATTATTCTTATTGCTTATCTGCAATTCTATATTTCCTGATAATTTATTTTTAAACAACCTGCTTCGTTCATAACGGCATTTTATTTCGACTGCAGGATCGTTCGCATTGCCGGCATATTCTCTGTAAAATCCATTCGGGCCATATACCCGGAGATGATAATGGCTGTTATCAAATGCGCTCAACAGCCACTCATCTGATAACGTATCTCCGGTGCTTACAGCATAATCCCATGATCGTGTCGTATCTGTGATTCCATCCTGCCTGAATGTCCGCGGGGCATATACTTTAAACGGAGAACCCGCCGCATCATCGCCGAAAACCTCTTTTCCTGCCCGCATGACGATCTGAAACTCCTTTTTATCTTCACTTAAGAAGCCCTCCGCATAAAGTTCATAAGGCAGGGGACAGGCTTTTCTTGTACCGGATTCCTGCTTCGGCATTAAATCAGAGGAATGCGGGTTGCTGTTTACGGATTTTATCTCTTTATCAGATAATTTTTTATACCCATCAGGTTTTTTAGTAAATTTTGCATTGTATATCCCCTCAACAAACGGATCCATTTTCAAAAACGGTAATGCTTCTTTTCCCTCCTTGTATTGGCTGAATGCCGTGGTCAGGTCTCCACACACAGTTCGCCTCCATTCGGTGATAGTATCCTGCTTAATTTCCTTCTTAAACTTATTGCTTAAAAACTTTTCTAAAAACTGCAGAACAGAAGTGTGATCAGCCACTTGTGAATATACTTTTCCGCCCCTGCTCCAGGGTGATGCGATGATCATGGGGACACGAAATCCCAATCCGACAGGTGCAGTGCGCGCCGATTTTTTTGTCCATCCATATTTCATTTGTTCTTCCTGACGGGTATATTCTTCCCCCGTCACATTCACACCGGGGGAACATTTTCCCGTATTTTTATCAGTAGGATCCGGCGCTGCAAATGGAGGAATGTGATCAAAATATCCGTCATTTTCATCATAAGTAAGAATGAAAATCGTCTTTTTCCATACTTCGGGATTTTTAGTCAGGATATCTAATATTTCTGAGGTAAGCCACACACCATACCAGGGAGCGCTCGGATGGTCTGAAAAATTTTGGGAAGGAACCAGCCAGGAAACCGCCGGCAGCCCACCGCTCTCTACATCTTTTCTGAATTGATATAAGTAATCGCCCTTTGGAATGACCACTTCTCTTTGCGTTCCTTTATCTTCATATTGTAATACTGATAATTCAAGATAATCGGGATCGCCGATATTTGTAATAAACGCTTTTTTATAAAGATTTTTTTGATACTCAGTCAACTTTGCAAAATTTTTCTCATCCCACTCCGTCAGTTGTTTTTGTGTATCCTGAAGAACTTCTTTTTTAATAGCAATTTCTTTTTGCAACTTGTCGTAACCTGTTTGTCCGGCTGACATGCCGGCCAGCTTTTTTTCCAGCTCTGCTATCTGATCAGGCAGTTCACCTGCGCGCTTTTGAAGGCTTTGATAATATCGGGGGAAAAAACGCGTATTATACTGTGAAAGAAATTCCAGGGGATTACAACCGAAATTGGCCAGCCAGGCCCGTTGATCGCCGGTAAGGCCTCCACCGGAGGACAAATCATTTTGATAGACCTTCCACGATATATTATTTTTTTCCAGCACTTCGGGAAAAGTGGCTAAATACTCTTCTCCCCAGGGAATATCATTATCCATATATGCTCTGCAGGTATCGTTTTTTTCTGCACGAACGGCGCCATTCCAAAGAAAGAGACGATTGGGCCATGTGCTGGTCATAGCGGAACAGAAATGCTGGTCACAGATAGTGAAAGCGTCTGCCATGGCATAATTGAAAGGCAGGTCTTCCCGGACATAGTGTCCTAATGTCAATGGCGTATTGGCCAACTTTTTATCTCCGGATCGTTTTGCATTCAGCCACTGATCATATTTTCCTTTATTAAAAGCATCTACCTGGCTTGCACGGGAGTGCGGCAATGAGCCCATCCAGGTAATCTTTGAATGATGAATATCAAAATGAAAGGGAAGGTAGGAATCGCCGTTTTTATCTGTTTGCACCCAAACCACATTTCCGTCAGGTTGGGTAATAGCCCGTGGATCATTAAACCCGCGTACCCCCCGCAACGCCCCGAAGCAATGGTCAAAAGCACGGTTTTCCTGCATGAGAATGACCACATGCTCCGCGTCCATAAAAGTGCTTCCCGGTTCCGGGTTGATAGCTAATGCCTTGCGAATAGACGGAGGTATCGTGCTGACCAGTCCCGTGGTGGCTGAAAATAAGGCTGTTTTCTTTAAAAATTCTCTGCGTGTATCCATGATGTATGATTTGATGTTTGAACCTTGAATAGGGATGAACCTTAAGCTGGTATGCCGGTTGAAAGTAAATATCCGGATGCCAACTCTTCGAATGCCTTAATCTGCGCTTCTTTCCATTGTTCATTTTTACCCAACTCTTTTTTCATGATCTCTGCCACTTTTGGGGCCATTCTCGTCGCCGCTTTTGCATCTAAAAACAATACACGAAACCGGCGGCTAAGCACATCTTCCACGTTGACAGCCATTTCTTCCCTTACTGCCCATGCTACTTCGGCACACGTAAAAGGCCATGCCTCATCTAATATTTCCCCCATGACAGGATCTTCATTGATCATTTGTTGTATTTTACCCCAATCACTGCCATAGACATTCCATTCTTTCTTATTTTCACTCTGAAAATATCCATGTATCTTCAAATGTTTTGTGATACATGGCTTAAAAGAGAAGCCTCCTACTTCGATGGCTTTATCAACAGTATCTTCAGCCATCTTGCGATAGGTCGTCCATTTACCGCCTGTGATGGTTATTAATCCTGATTTACTGACCTGAAGCACATGATTTCGCGAAATATCTTTGCTGGCCTTCTTTTGATTACCATCACCGGCTGGTATAGCCAATGGTCTTAACCCTGCAAAAACGCTCAGCACGTCCTGCCTTGATGTTTTTTTTTTCAAATACCTTTCCGCCGTATTTAAAATAAATGCTATTTCCTTTTCCAAAGCCCTCGGTTCCAGTGTGTGTTCCTCCAATGGGGTATCTGTCGTACCGGCCAATAAGTGATCATGCCAGGGAACCATAAATAAAACCCTGCCGTCATCGGTTTTGGGTATCATTAAGGCATTAACCGTCGTCTCCAGAAATTCACGGGGTAATACTAAATGTATCCCCTGACTGGGCTTCACGGTCCTCTCTTTTGAGCCGTCATCCATCTGATGGATCTCATCTACGAATACTCCCGTGGCATTGATAATGATCTTTGCCTTCAGCTGATATTCGCGCCCATCCGCCTCATCTTTTGCAATGACCCCGTTTAATTTGCCCTGGTCGTTTTTTGACAGCTTTATTACACGGATATAATTCAATACTGTCCCGCCCCAGTCGGTGCAGGTAGCCGCCAGGCTGACCGCCATCCTGGCATCGTCGAACTGACCGTCATAATAAAGAACTCCTCCTTTTAATCCATCCCCTTTTATCCCCGGTATGCTTTCGATTACTTTCGCTTTATTTAACCATGCGGCATGCCCGATTTGCTGACTTCCTGCCATCAGATCGTACAATTTCATGCCGGCGGAATATTTTAATCTTTCCAAAAAGCTGTAAACAGGGATCAGAAAAGCCTGTTTTCTGGATAAATGAGGCGCATTTTTTAAGATATATCCTCTTTCCCGCAATGCCTCCCGTACCAGTCGTACATTGCCCTGCGCCAGGTAGCGCACTCCGCCATGCACCAGCTTGGTGCTGCGGCTGGAAGTGCCTTTGGCAAAATCCGACTGCTCCAGTAAAAGGGTTTTGTATCCTCTCGAAGCGGCATCCGCTGCCACACCTAATCCGGTGGCTCCTCCTCCGATAATGATCACATCCCATTTTTCCGTCTTTTCAAGCTTTTCTAAAGATGTTTTTCTGTTCATATTGCCTGTTAATATGCTAATTCCATGTCAGCAATAAAAGTTTCTCCTGCAGATGCCGCAGATCAGCGCGGCAACTATTGATAATCTGCGGTAATCCCTGCTGAGGGTAGGCAGGAGCGAGATCGGCAGGAACCATTTCGACGTCATTTTATACATGATATGACACTAAATACCTATTCATTTCAACACAAAAATGATAATTAAGACCTAAATATTAAACATTATCGAAATAATACGAAATCAAATGTAATAAGAAAAAATAATAAAAGCAAATATTTTTAATGATCATCCGCAATAAGGCAGCTATTAAATAACGAAAGAACGAAAGCTCGGATGCTAATAAAATGATTATCAATTAATTACGATGGGTTTGTATTTTATCACTGAGCCCCCTCAACCAAATCAAAGAGTAAGACTACAGGAGGATACTCCCTATCTTCGCCCTACCTTCGCCTTATTAAAAGCGCACTAAAGGCGTAAGTAAGCCGACAATATCACCTTGGACATTAAGGTCAAATGGATTGAGCTCCCGTTAAATAGAAAGTATAGCGAATAATGGCTAAATCTTTTCAAAATATTTTTCTAAACTATCTTTTACATTTGCATTATGTTATCCATCACCAGCCGCCATCAGTCCATTCTCAACAAATTACAGGAAGAAGGCTATGTCAATGTGCTTGATCTTTGCAAAGCATTGGATGTGTCTGCGGTAACTATTCGCAAAGATTTGAAACTATTGGAAGAAAAGGGGTTGCTTTTTCGTTCACATGGGGGAGCTTCCTTAAGCAATCCTTACATCAATGAAAAGCCGGTGAATGAAAAAGAGCATATACGCGAGGAAGAAAAAAGAAGAATCGGGAAGGCTGCAGCACAGCTTATCACTACAGACGATACCTTTATTGTGGCTTCGGGCACCACTGTATTGGCATTAGCCAGGTACATTAAGCCTGCGGGCAGGTTGACAGCCATTACGGCTTCATTGAATGTAGCATTGGAGCTAAACCGGCATCTGGAAATTGACGTGCTGCAATTAGGGGGCGCTCTTCGTAAAAGTTCCTTCTCAGTGGCAGGGTCTTTCAGCGAATCCATGCTGGAAAATTTTTCCTGCAGCAAATTGTTCCTCGGCATTGATGGCATTGATCTCGATTTCGGACTGAGCACAACTAATATTTTAGAGGCGCAACTGAACAAAAAGATGATCGTTGCGGCACAAAAAACAATCGTGCTTGCCGATTCCAGCAAATTCGGGCGAAGAGGCTTTGGAAAGATCTGTGACCTGGATGAAGTAGATCAGATCATTACCGACAAGGAAGCGCCCGAACATGATGTAAAAGCCCTCGAAGAAACAGGCATTGAAGTTACATTGGTTTAACCCGTTATTAGTTATTGGTAAGTGGTTATCAGTTCTTTCATCCGCTCTCCAATTACCATTTACTACTTACTTATTTTTCCCCTATTTTTGCACGTATTTTATTTTTATTAAAAAACACTCATAAACACACTATGGATATATTTGACAAGCTGAGCAAAAATATGGGTAATATTGGCCAGCATTCGGATCGTGCACACGGGTATTTTACCTTTCCTAAACTGGAAGGAGAAATCGGCAGTCGCATGATGTTCCGCGGAAAGGAAAAAATTGTATGGAGCCTTAATAATTATCTTGGCCTGGCCAACCATCCCGAAGTACGCAAGGTGGATGCCGAAGCTGCCGCAAGATATGGGCTGGCTTATCCCATGGGTGCCCGTATGATGAGCGGGAACTCAGATATGCATGTTAAATTAGAGAACGAACTGTCCAATTTTATAAAAAAGGAAGACACTATATTATTTAACTATGGTTACCAGGGGATCATGAGCGCGATAGATGCCGTATGTGACCGGCGCGACGTGATTGTATATGACAGCGAAGCACATGCCTGCATTATTGACGGCGTGCGCTTACATCCCGGTCACCGGTATGTTTTTAAACATAATGATATAGAAGATTGTGAGAAACAGCTTAAACGTGCCAAAGATCTGGCAGCTAAGCTTGGAGGCGGTATCATGGTTATCACCGAAGGGGTTTTCGGAATGGCCGGCGACCAGGGTAAATTGAAAGAAATTGTTTCCCTGAAGGCGAAATATCCGTTCCGGTTAATGGTGGACGATGCGCATGGTTTCGGTACCATGGGGAAAACGGGTGCAGGAACAGGGGAGGAGCAGGGAGTACAGGATGGAATAGATCTGTATTTTTCCACTTTTGCTAAATCTATGGCTTCCATAGGCGGATTTATGAGCGCTGACAAACCTATTATTAATTATTTAAAATATAATATCCGCTCACAAATATTTGCCAAGTCTTTACCTATGGCCTTCGTCATTGGTAATTTAAAACGCCTCGAATTGCTGAGAAATGAACCGGAGCATAAACAGGCGCTCTGGCATGTAGTGAATAAGTTGCAAAATGGGTTAAAACAGCGGGGGCTGAATATTGGCCATACTAATTCTCCGGTAACTCCTGTATATCTGAATGGCGATATTCCGGAAGCTACAGCCATGGCAGCGGATCTTCGCGAAAACTATAATATCTTTTGTTCCATCGTGGTATATCCTGTGATCCCGAAAGGACAAATTATTTACCGCCTTATTCCGACTGCCGTGCATACAGATGATGATATTGATCAAACCTTACATGCCTTTACGGAAGCCAAGAAAAAATTAGACGAAGGGGTGTATAAAGTGGATCAAATACCTGTATTTTCCTGATAGGAAAACAATGCCTTCCCTGAAACTGTTGTCATATGTCAATCAAGGAAGGAAAATGCAAAAGAAAAGATTAGGTAAATCCGATATTGAGGTAGCTCCGATTGCTTTCGGCGGCAATGTTTTCGGTTGGACAATTGATGAAAAGAAATCATTTGAAATGCTGGATGCATTCATGGCATCGGGATTCAATTTTATTGATACGGCAGATACTTATCCCCGTTGGGTCCCGGGTAACCGGGGCGGGGGGTCTGAAACAATTATAGGGAAATGGCTGAAATGGCGCAATAGCCGTAACAAGGTCATAATAGCAACCAAAGTAGGTGGTGATATGGGAGAGGGGAGAAACCTTTCTAAAAAATATATCCTCAAACAGGTTGAAGATTCTCTTCGCCGCTTACAAACCGATTATATAGATCTTTATCAAACCCACCACGATGATCCGACGACTCCTGTAGAAGACACATTATCTGCCTATGCACAACTCATAAAAGAAGGCAAGGTGAGAATGATTGGTGCCTCTAATTTATCGAAAGACAGGCTGACCGGTTCGCTGGAAACTGCTATCCAAAATAATCTGCCCGTTTATCAAACCTTGCAGCCATTATACAATTTATATGAACGGGAAAAGTTTGAAACTGACTATAAAGGCATTTGTGAAAAGTACGGATTAAGCGTGCTCCCTTATTATTCTTTGGCCAGCGGGTTTCTCAGCGGGAAATACCGTTCTGATAATGATATCTCCAAAAGCCTTCGCGGGAAAGGAATAAAGAAGAAATATATAAACGAAAGAGGATTTAAAATCCTGCGGGCTTTGGATAAAATAGCCGGAGAATATCAATCTCAACCGGCGACTATAGCCATTGCCTGGTTGTTATCAAAATCTTTGGTGACCGCACCTGTCGTAAGTGTGACAAATACACATCAATTGGAAGAAATCATAAAGGCGACCTCTATTCATTTGAATAATGAGGCTATCGAAGTTTTGGAAGAGAATTAATTATACGACCTCTCCTTCGAGATCGTAATCATAAGCTTTTGTGATCCTGATATTCACGAATTCTCCAATGGACAGAGTCTCGTCAGAAGTAATAAGCACTTCATTATCCACTTCCACAGAGTCAAATTCAGTACGGCCGATGTAACGTCCGGCCTCTTTCTTATCAACTAATACTTTAAATGTCGTGCCGATCTTTTCCATATTCTTTTCATAAGAAATGCTTTGCTGAACTTCCATAATTTCCTGTGCCCGGCGCTCTTTTTCCTCAGAAGAAATATTATCTTTTAATGCATAAGCGCCTGTGTCTTCTTCATGAGAATAGGTAAATACCCCCACCCGGTCGAAACGTTGTTCTTTTAAAAATTGTGTTAATTCTTCGACATCATCTTCCGTTTCACCCGGAAATCCTGCAATAAGAGTGGTTCGTATGCAAATTCCCGGGACTTTTTCACGAATTTTCTGCAACAATTCAATTATTTCTGTCTTAGTGATTTGCCGGCGCATGGCTTTCAGCATATTATCTGATGCATGTTGCAAGGGCATATCCAGATAGTTGCAGATATTATTCTTTTCATGCATGACATCCAATATTTCCAGGGGAAACCTGGAAGGATAGGCATAATGTAAACGGATCCATTCCAGTCCCTTTATATCTGAGAGTTGGCGCAACAAATCAGGCAACCTTCTTTTTTTATAAATATCCAGTCCATAATAAGTCAGTTCCTGGGCTATCAGCATGATCTCCTTTACACCCATACCTGCTAATTTTTTTGCTTCCGCAATAATTTCTTCCATAGGTTTGGAGACATGTCCGCCGCGCATGAGTGGAATTGCGCAGAAGGCGCAGGTGCGATTGCATCCTTCGGAGATTTTTAAGTAAGCATAATGTGATGGAGTGCTCAGCAACCTTTCACCCACTAATTCTTTCTTGTAATCAGCATTCAGTTTTTTCAGTAACAAAGGCATTTCCATCGTGCCAAACCACGCATCCACTTCAGGAATTTCCTTCTCCAGATCATCCCGGTAACGGGCGCTTAAGCAGCCGGTTACATACACTTTATCCAGCAATCCTTCCTTTTTCAATGCTACTTGTTCCAATATCGTATTAATGGATTCCTGCTTTGCTTTATCAATAAAACCGCAGGTATTGACCACCACAATATTATGGTCTCTTTTCAGGCTTTCGTGGACCACCCGGCGGTTGTTGGCGCGCAATTGTCCGCTCAGCACTTCGCTGTCCACCATATTTTTGGAACATCCCAAAGTGATGATGTTGATCTTATCTTTTTTGAGTGTTTTTGTTTTCAAAATAATTATTTTGAAAACAAAGGTAGGATGATTTGGGAAGAGATCCGGCGTGTTGGAATAAAGGAAACGATTTTAATAGAAATATTTGACATAGGGAATGTTCCCTTCTGCAATGACTTTTATAACTTTTTCGACCATCAGGATAATTTATTTGAAATATAATTTTTCATGCGTCTTATCCATTTACGAAGTTTATTGCTCCGGGGAAATAACGTTCCTTCCCCGACTACTCTCCAATAATTATTATGGTAGCGTTTAATGTGTTTTTGGGCATATTTCCCTACAGCTTTTACATCTTCAATGGTAAAACGATGGAATGGCTTGAATTTAAAGGGGTGCTGGTCTACTTCCATCTTGAAGGCGATGATCTGCCCCCACTCACTGGATATGCGCGGCATCAGTTCGAGGGTAGTTTTAAGGAGCTGCTTTGCACTCAATTGCTCACCAAATGAATAAGCTAAATATCTTTGCTCTACTAACTGCCAGAAGGTCTCTGTCGCTTCATTGATCTCCACAGCGTCATATTCCAAAGCTGTACAAAGTAACCCCCACAGGACATGTATCTCTCTTCCTTCCATATTCCTGGTGGGGGACTCTGGCGCTTTATGCCAATGTCTTAAGTAACCGCCATCCATACAATAACCGGTGGGAAATCCTGAACGCCACATTCGCAAATTTAATTCTGTCCATTCACCCCAATATCCCCTGCGCGGATTAAATCCTCCCAAATCAATAAAGAGATTGCGGTATCCGGCTGCAAGCATCCCTTGCACCTGAGCATAACGTATGCCATTATAATCTACTTGTGGGGTATTGGCATTGGGTTTGAATAATTCATCAGAATCTTCACGGTAGGATCTGATACCTAATATACCCATTGCTTTGTTTCTTAATTTGGTTTCCAATATTGGAAATATCTCACCATGCAGCGTGACATCATCATCAATAAAGCAGATGAGAGGTGTTTTGCAGACATTTAATTGAAAGTTCCTTCCTCCGACAATAGAGGTGTCATGACTATTGAAGTAAACAGATAAAGGCAGTACAGCAGAATAACTTTTAATTTGTTTTTCAATAGAATAAATATCCTCCGCTGTTTTTCGGTTATACACAACTGCAATTTGAACAGGAAATGTAAGCGGCGTCTCGTTAATTGACTCAATTAGTTGCTTACAATATTTCTCCCGGCCCGGAATTGTCAGAATAGTGATCGTCCACAAATATTTTACCGAAGGGTACCACATTCGTCAATAATTTAATTTTCCGATAATGGGTCCACTATGAAAAACTGATTTTTTAAATAAATCTGAATGTAAAATTACAGGAATTATTACTCTTATATTATAAAAAAATACTATGATAAATTGGAAGAGACCATAGATTCTCCAACGAAAGAATAGAGAGTTGATTCTTTGGAAAAGAAAGTGAATGAAGGAATGATAAAATGATTTGATCGTTCTTATCGCAAAAAATCTGTCTTCACCTGACTCTTTTTTAAACTTTTTACCTGATCACTACCTTTTTCTCAAGAAATTTCCCATAAGCTTCCGCTGCTTCTTCAATCCTTTTACGGTCGGCCCTGGAGGGCGGGCGAAAGAATTCCATCTCCAAGGTCACTGTATCTTTCTTTATCACGCGTTTCCATATACCCATTGCCTGACCCTTGTTCAGGATGAGTGGTTTGAAGATGCCATTGGAAGAAATAGCTTCTTTTTGATGAGCTGCGGTCAGCACGACATTCCTGTCTTTATAACTGATGACAAACTCATCATAGGCAGGTAATAAAAGAACTGTATTTTCCACAGATTCAGGGTGGGCATATCTTTGGGAATACCAATAGGTTTTGGATTGAATGGTCACGGAAATCAATGATTTGTCTGTCATTTCTATTCCGGCTCTTGCATCTTTCATCTGTAGCCCCGACCACCATGCAAAATCTTTCAGCGTGGCGGGAGAGTGACTGGAAAAATATCGCCGAGCGAGTTCTGCCAAGGCTTCTTCTCTATTAAGGGGTTTTTTATTCAGTACTCTTTTCTCAAGGAGAGCGTACGTTTGTTCTTTACCTTTCATTCTACCGCTACAAATCAGGCCGGCCAGCTCAGCATGCAGAAAAAGATGGCCGGAACGGTAATCATCAGTTCGGATTTTCGCATTATTGAGTTCTGCAACAAGTACTTCACGTGTCAAATGTTTGTCTGGTGTCAGAGCTTGTTCTATTACCCGGTTGCTTTTTGCTATAGTGGCTTCAGTAAGTCCCAACTGTTTCTGACTGAATTTCATAGACAATAAAATCTGGGGTGCTGTCAGTTCGAGCAACCAGTAAATATCCTCCACAGCCACCAGATGCCAGGTAGGGCGAAGAAGATGTGTACGAAGTATCTCTCCTTTGTCAAGAGCTTGTTGAACTGCACGTTCGGTTTCCCCGGGCAAACGGATGCCCACTGCCCATTTGCACATGGCATGATCCTGCGCCTGCATTGCACCCATTAGACCGAGGAGCGATTTTACTGTCTTACATTTTGAAAAAGCTAATTGTTGATTCAGCAGGCGAAATTGAATGATCTCTTCTTTCGTGGTTATATCATGTGCCATTTTATTTTGCGGCCGGAAAGCTTTTTGTTGTTGCTTTTAACTTTATTACCATCCTTGCTTCCTGCTACTGCCAACTGCCGGTTACTGAAAACATTGATTGCGGATCACCGGACCGCTCCCGCTCTTCTCATCGCCTTTTCAGCCTTTTTCTTGGCGGCGACTCGTTTGTAATCGTACCACCACTGCGGGCGTGTTTTTATCAGCAGGTTATTCATCAGCCGCATGGGCACTATATGATAAAAGCCTCTCATTTTTCCTAAAAATCTTTCATCCAATGCGCGCAGGCTCATGGAGAATCCGCTTTCCATATATTGATTATGGTGCCAATAACCGACAGGCATAAACAAGGTATCGCCATGCTCCAGAATGGAGGTGTATGCTTTGGCATATTTTAATGCAGGAAAATTTTTCTCATCCACTCCCTCTTCCCAATGTACAAAGCTGGCAGCGCTTTCCACAGTCAATGGCATTTTATAAATAAAGGGTGATTGATTATTTTCCAATAATAAAACTCTTTTTCTTCCCACGAATTGAGTATGCATAATATGCGAAAGATCAATATCGTAATGCATATGGGCAATGGAACCTCCCCCACCCACAAAAAGCATGGGGTATTTCTTTAAGAGGTGTGGCATCAGATCATCCGGCCAGGTAAAATCTTCCACTAACTGTGGCGCATACTTGAAAATATTAAATAGAAAAATCCGTAGTTCCACAGGACCTTTTTTGACCATTTTCAGGTAATCACCAAAATACATTTCTTCATCAAAACCATTGACCTTTACATTAGCTCCCGCACGGGTGTTATTATACAATCCGACTTTTTCTTTTCCCACCAGTTTAATAAAGTAATCCCAGTTCCATTTGGTAAAAGCCGGCCAGTCATGAGAAAGTTGCGTGATAATAACCGGTTTGCGCGGCTTAAAATATTTTTCCCGGAAATCTTCCGGCGAAATGTGGTCCACACGATCTATGGGCTGCACTTGCATAAGATATCCTTTTAGAATAAAACAACTGCTACAAATATATGGATTTTCAAAAAATCAGGAGTTCAAAGTAAATAAGGAGTGGACAAATTCATGCGGATCGAAGGGTTGCAAGTCTTCCATTTTTTCGCCTATACCGATGTATTTCACCGGTATTTTAAACTGGTCGGCAATAGCCAATACCACACCGCCCTTGGCTGTCCCGTCTAATTTGGTAATGGCTAAGGCGGTTACATTCGTAGCTGTCGTAAACTGCTTTGCCTGTTCCAGCGCATTCTGGCCCGTAGAGCCGTCAAGCACCAGCAGTACTTCATGCGGCGCATCGGGGATCACCTTTTTCACCACCCGGTGGATCTTCCCCAATTCATCCATGAGGTGGCGCTTGTTGTGCAATCGTCCGGCCGTATCAATAATAATGACATCCGCGTTTTTAGAAATTCCGCTTTGTACGCTGTCAAAAGCCACTGCCCCCGGGTCAGACCCCATAGCTTGTTTTACGATGGGAACGTCCGCTCTTTCACTCCAGACAGTGAGCTGGTCAACCGCCGCTGCCCTGAAAGTGTCTGCAGCGCCTAACAACACTGATTTCCCTGCTTTTTTGTACTGATAGGCCAGCTTGCCGATGGTTGTTGTTTTGCCCACACCATTAACCCCGACCACCAAAATAACATACGGCTTTGCGGGCAGGGGAGTCTCAAACCCGTTTTGTTCTTTGTTAACTCCCGAATCCAGCATGCCGGCGATTTCCTCCTGAAGAATATCATTTAATTCGTCTGTATTCAGATATTTATCGCGGGCCACTCTTTTTTCTATACGCTGGATGATCCGGACGGTAGTATCCACGCCTACATCGGCAGAAACCAGAGCTTCCTCTAACTGGTCGAGCACTTCTTCATCCACTTCGGACTTTCCTGCCACAGCACGACCGATCTTTTTAAGAAAACTTTCCTTGGTTTTTTCCAGTCCTTTGTCTAAGCTTTCTTTTTCTTCTCTGGAAAATAATTTCTTGAATAGCCCCATATCATGTATATACCAAAATCCAAAAGTTAAATATTAAATAAAATCCCGATAAAAACTCAGTTGACTTCCAGTTTTCTTTGTCGCAAACCTAAGATTAAATTTAAAACTTTATGTATTAATTTGGCTTTTCCCTGTTTTGCCGTAAGTTTGTAGGAAAATTTATTCTTTAATATCATGGAAGAACATAAGTCCAAAATTCTGCTTGCCGAAGATGATTCCAATCTCGGAATGGTTTTGAAAAATTACCTGGAATTAAATGACTATGATGTGGAGCTTTGTCGCGATGGGATCCTTGCTTTAGCTGCTTTCAGGAGAGAAAAGTTTGATCTCTGCCTGCTGGATGTCATGATGCCCAATATGGATGGATTTACTTTGGCTGAGGAAATCCGCGATGTGGATCCTGAAGTCCCTTTGTTCTTTATCTCTGCCAAAAGTATGAAAGATGACATCATTCAGGGTTATAAATTGGGCGCTGATGATTATATTACCAAGCCTTTTGATAGCGAATTATTATTGTTGAAAATAAAAGCCATCCTGAAACGTAATCAGGAACTTAATAATAAGGACGATGAACAGGTTGAATTTAACCTGGGTAAGTTTCATTTCAATTCACGCCTGCGTACGTTGGCCATTGATGGTAAAACACATACGCTTTCTCCTAAGGAAAACGAATTGCTGCGTATGCTTTGTGAACATAAAAATGATTTGCTGACCAGGGAAATAGCATTGAAAAAGATCTGGGGCAGTGATACCTACTTCAACGGGCGCAGCATGGATGTGTATATTGCCAAACTTCGCAAGTACCTGAGGGAAGATCCTTCCATAGCCATTGTCAATATACATGGAAACGGTTTCAGGTTGGTGGATAATGAAGAATAGAACTTGTGAATCAGTTTTGTAAGGTTAAAAAGCTGTAAAGTTGAAATATATTACCGTATCTCTTTGAGATTGCTTTGTATCTGACAAATATCCAGAGAGCATGTAAACTCAAAGCCATGTCCTTGTTTCTTTAGATTATACTTTTTCGTTTCCTCATTTAATACGTAGGCTTCTATATGTTCTGAATCAGGATCAATATAAAAAACGGTTGAAACCTTTATTTTTGCCGCGAAATAAATTTCAGGATCATTGGAGACCACTATTCCATTTACTAAAGAAGAAGAAGCATTATTTAGCCTGGTAGGCAGTGCAGCAAACGAATTGAAAACCCCTGCCTGGCTTATCGGAGGTTTTGTGCGCGATAAATTATTGAACAGGCCGGCCAAAGATGCGGATATAGTTTGTCTCGGCGATGGCATTGCCTTAGCGCATAAAGTGGCGGAATCATTTTATCCGCATGCGCAGGTGCATGTATTTAAAAATTTCGGAACGGCCCATATTAAATTGGATGAAATAGAACTGGAATTCGTGGGGGCAAGGAGAGAAAGTTACCGCTATGATTCCCGTAAGCCGGAGGTGCAGGCAGGTACCCTGGAGGAAGATCAGGCACGGCGCGATTTTACCATTAATACTTTATCAGTTAGTCTGGATAAAAGTTATTTCGGACAATTACATGATCCTTTTAATGGATTAAGAGATCTGGAATACAAGATAATCCGTACGCCTTTGGATCCGTTGCGGACCTTCAGCGACGACCCTTTACGGATGATGCGGGCCATTCGTTTTGCTTCGCAGTTGAATTTCCATATTGAAGAAAAGGCATTTGCCGGCATTCGTACTGATGCGGAGCGTATCCGTATTGTATCCCAGGAACGTATTACCGACGAACTTAATAAAATTATGCTCAGCCCGAAGCCATCCATTGGACTGGAATTATTATATACATCCGGATTACTTGAGATTATTTTTCCTCAGATGACAGAGCTGGCAGGTGTGGAAATGAAAGAAGGGAAAGGGCACAAGGACAATTTTTATCATACCCTGCAAGTGATAGATAATGTGAGCAGGGAAAGCGATGATCTCTGGCTGAGATGGGCCGCCTTGCTGCATGACATTGCCAAACCGGCTACCAAACGTTTTGAAAAAGGTCACGGCTGGACGTTCCACGGGCACGAAGTAACGGGCGGCAGGATGGTGCCGCGAATTTTCAGGCAATTAAAACTGCCGCAAAACGAAAAGATGCGGTTAGTAAAGAAATTAGTGGAATTACACTTGCGCCCCATCAGCCTTTCCAAAGAGGACATTACCGATTCTGCCATACGGCGCCTGCTCTTTGATGCCGGTGAAGATATAGATGCGTTAATGTTATTGTGTAACGCGGATATTACTTCCAAGAACAGGCAAAAAGTGAAGCAGTTTCGTGAAAATTTTGACCTGGTACGGCAAAGGCTGAAGGAGGTGGAAGAAAAAGACCGGATACGTAACTGGCAGCCGCCTGTCAGTGGGGAATTGATTATGGAAACCTTTGGATTACCGCCCTCCCGCATAGTGGGTGATATCAAGGCGGCTATCCGGGAAGCCATATTAGATGGAGAGATTGAGAACAGCTATGAAGCTGCTTATCATTTCATGTTGAAAAAAGCGAAAGAACTTCATTTGGAGCCTGTAAAATAATCGTAACTTTGCCTTGGAAAATCGCAAAAGGTTATGCCCGTATTAAAATTCAGAGTTTATTGGGAAGATGAAGAGAGTATCTTTCGGGATATTCTGATCAGGTCGTCGCAAACCTTTTTGGAATTCCATGAAGCCATTCTCAATGCTTTTGAATTCCTTCCTGAACAAAACGCTACCTTCTTTCGTAGTAATGATCACTGGCAGCGAGGCAGAGAGATTATTCTGCAGCCGGACGACCAATCGAGGAAAGTTGCTCCTTTACTAATGGCAGAAACACATATCGGTGATGTCGTACGGAATCCTAATGAAAAATTCGTTTACCTCTATGATTTTGCAAAACGCTGGACTTTCCTGATAGAACTTATTGCAGTCACCAGGGAAGGCAATAGTCAGGATTATCCTGTTTGTATTCGTAAAGAAGGTCCGCCGCCTAAGCAATACGGTAACAAAAAACCTGAAAAAGATCAGATGGTTGATACGGAAGATCAATATGATCTGAAGGATCAGGAAGGAGGGGATACCGGATTCAGCGAAGAAGGTGAACGTTTAGATAGTGAAGAAGATGAAAACTTTTAATGATCAGAAAACCGTTATTGTCATTGCGGGCCCAACCGCTACCGGTAAATCAGCTTTAGCTCTTAAACTTGCAGCACATTTCAACACTGCTATTATTTCGGCGGATTCGCGTCAATGTTACCGCGAAATGACTATCGGAACAGCCAAGCCATCAGAGGAAGACTTAAAAAAAGTCAAACATTATTTTATCAATTCCCATTCCATTACCGATGATGTAAATGCCGGATTATTTGAGAATTTATCCATAGATTACGTGCATCAGATTTTTGAAGAGAAGGATTTAGCAATCGTTTGTGGCGGAACCGGTTTGTACATCGAAGCATTTTGTGAAGGGTTGGATGAAATGGCGCCTATCCCCGAAGGTATCCGGAATAAGGTGAGAAAATTATATATTATTCATGGTATCGAAGGCTTGCATAAAGAATTGGAGGAGAAAGACCCCGAGTTTTTTAAAGTGGCTGAAATCCATAACCCGCACCGTTTAATGCGTGCCCTGGAGGTATATGAAGCCACAGGACGGTCTATACTTTCTTTCAGGAAAATGAGAGAAAAACCACGCGATTTTAAAATTATTAAAATAGGATTGCAATTACCTAAAGAGCAGTTGTGGGATAATATTGTTCATCGCACTTACCGGATGATCAGCGCCGGACTGGTAGATGAAGTAAAGAGGCTGATCCACTATCACCGCCGGAATGCATTGCAAACCGTCGGTTATGCTGAAATCTTTGAATACCTTGCGCATAAATGTCCGCTGAATGAAGCTATCAAGAACATTAACGTGCACACCAGACAATATGCCAAGCGTCAGATGACCTGGTTCAGAAAGGATGGGGATATTCGCTGGTTTTCCGGCAATGACCCTGAAAGCTACTTCCTTCACTATATCAATAAAGAACTATCTATGGAATCTGAAACTGTAATGAAAGCTCATGAGTAATATCTCTTTCCCGAACGATCATTCTTTTGATGTGACGGTGACCAGAAAATCGCAACTCATGGAAAAAAGCATTCCCATGCAAATCATGATCAATGGTTACAATGCGGGCGTATTGCGAAATGGACAAACAGAAACTTATCAAGTGATTGGCAGTCAGGCACAGATACAGGCATTTTTGTCCATGAGCAAAACCAGGCCTTTATTAATACAGGCTGCGGACGGGGACGGGAGAAGTTATTTGGTGGAAAGTAACATGAATAATATCGTCTATATAACTGGATTTGTGCTGGTGATCATTTCTACCATACTCCTTTTTGCCACCTATAATCTATGGTACATGCTGATTGCTGTGCCTCCGGCGTTGTATCACCTTTATATCCGTTTTATACGCAGGGATACTTATTTAGTCATCAGGGAAATAAAAGGATCAACTGCCAATGCGATGAAAGAGGTCTTTTAGTTGGGTATCCCAGAGTTGAGATTCATCGTGTACTTCATTCTTTTCAGCAAAGTCTGTGATCAGTAAGACTGTTTCACTGGTTACTTCAGATTTGCGGATACGAAATTCAAAGTATTCATTTTCCGGTGTATCCATCCAATGAAAACGAATAAATTCATCCTGATTCTTATCCACCACTTTGGCTTTTTCTACGGAGCCGTTCCAATTGAATGAATAGACGCCATCCCTTTGCTTCACCATATCTGCAAACCATTCCTGCAGGCCGGAGGTAGTGGATAAAAATTCATACAAGATCCCCGGTGAAGATCTGACAGTGTATTCAAGTGTATATGGAATTCTTTTCGCCATGCGGTTTTCTCTCTTATTAATTTGAAATAAATGTGCTTCCGCCTGCAATTATAGAAAAATATTTAAACTATCAAAATTTTTTTTCCCATATAATCGCTCTTTTTTGAAATTCGATAAAAAACAGGCTTCTTTAGTGGCTTATTTGTCCGACATTAGAAATTTTGAAGAATATTTTATTTTTTTGGAGAATTTAAAAAAAAATCTATTTTTGTGAGGACACAAAAAAAGTATTACTTTAACCCGCCCTAATGTTTTGTGTGGAAGAGGCAGAGTTTAAGTGTTGTCAACGGGCGACAAAATCATCTTACAGGCTATGTCAATGCGGCAACTGAAGATTACCAAATCCATTACCAATCGTGAATCGCAATCGTTAGAGAAGTATCTGCAGGAAATCGGTAAAGTGGACCTCATCACTCCCGAAGAGGAAGTCAAATTAGCGGTACGTATTAAGCAGGGTGATGCAATAGCCCTCGAAAAGCTGACCAAAGCCAACCTCCGGTTTGTAGTTTCCGTGGCTAAGCAATATCAAAACCAGGGGCTTTCTCTGAGTGACCTGATCAATGAGGGCAATCTGGGCTTGATAAAAGCTGCCCAGCGTTTTGATGAAACCCGCGGATTCAAATTTATCTCTTACGCTGTATGGTGGATAAGACAATCCATTTTGCAGGCGCTGGCAGAGCAGTCGCGTATTGTTCGGCTTCCGTTGAACAAGGTAGGTCTTTCCAATAAGATCATCAAAGCCTATTCGGTGTTGGAGCAGGAGTTTGAAAGAGAGCCATCGTCTGACGAACTGGCTTCCTTGTTAGAGATCAATACGGATGAGGTAGAAGCCACTTTAGGGGTTGCGATGAGGCATGTATCCATGGATGCCCCTTTTCAGCAGGGAGAAGAGGGCACCTTGCTGGATGTGATGATTAATCCTAATTCTGCCAGTGCAGATGATAAAGTGAATTACTTTGAATCACTGCGTGTGGAGATAGAACGTTCTCTGAATACGCTTACCGAACGCCAGAAAGATGTCATTAAATTATATTTTGGAATTGGCGTCCCAAACCAGCTTTCTTTAGAAGATATCGGCGAACATTTTGGCCTTACCCGGGAAAGAGTTCGTCAGATAAAAGATAAAGCCATTTCTAAACTCCGGACCACTTCCAGAAGCAGATTACTGAAGAAATATCTGGGAGCGTAATTTAGATGTCAGTGTAAGCATGCCTCAGTTGAGTTTTTAAACAGATTAAGAAATAAGCCGGCAAAACTTATTTACCGGCTTATTTTTCAGTCGGGATAACTGGATTCGAATGCCGACGTTTTAGTCGGCACCACGACATGCAATGCATCGTCGTGGCCAGTGACCCCTCCGCTCTGGCGGGATACGCTATCGTTCACTAAAAAGAGCTGATCATTATAAAAAGAAAAGCTTGCGACATTAACTTGTGCAAGCTTATTTTTCAGTCGGGATGACTGGATTCGAATGCCGACGTTTTAGCCGGCACCACGACATGCAATGCATCGTCGTGGCCAGCGACCCTCCCGCTCTGGCAGGATGCGCTATTGTTCACTAAAAAGAGCTGATCATTATAAAAAGAAAAGCTTGCGACATTAACTTGTGCAAGCTTATTTTTCAGTCGGGATGACTGGATTCGAATGCCGGCGTTTTAGCCGGCACCACGACATGCAATGCATCGTCGTGGCCGGCGGCCCTCCCGCTCTGGCAGGATGCGATATCGTTCAATAAAAAGAGCTGATCATTATAAAAAGAAAAGCTTGCGACATTAACTTGTGCAAGCTTATTTTTCAGTCGTCCTGAGTGGACAATTTTCGAACCACTTTGAGGAAGACTTAAAGTTGCTTGTAAAACTTCAGGAACTTTCATGTTACTAATTGTCTATTGACTTTCAATAAAGTTTGAGCATT